>JAYEHT010000024.1:0-24757 GCA_034659655.1 Candidatus Aerophobota bacterium
AAGTTAGAATTTGGTATAAAGATACTCTTACCGACATTTATCAAGTTAAAAATTCTGATATTAATTTAGTGCACTTTTAAACTTTAAATAGTGCAAAATAGTGCACTTTTAAAATTTAGCTAACAGTATCTCGGTTCCATCCTCTAATCCTGCTGCTTTCTCTTGATAACGATAGGAAAGTATTAAATTGTTGAGTTTACGGGTATTGAGGGACCTTCCCCGAAGGAGCCTTATAGGAGCTACCTTAACGAATCTCCGAGTTGAGGAAAAAGAAAAATTTATGTTTGAGGAGCAAAGCGACGAGTTTAAATTTTTCCCGAAACGAGGAGATGAGCAGAAAGAATTCAAAGCGGATATATAGCGACAAAGGGGAAGAGTCCCGAGAAATTCTTGACATCTCAACTCATATAGTCTATACTATCTCTGAATTTTGGCACTCAGACTGCTTAGAGTTCGGCGCTTAGAGTGTAGGACCCGGTGGTTTATGAAAGTTATTACAGAAGGAGAGTTTTTTGTTTATTAGCTTTGAGGGAATAGACAAGAGTGGAAAAAGCACTCAAGTATCTTTATTATCTGATTATCTGAGAAATAAAGGTTACGAGGTCATCAAAACCTGTGAGCCCGGGGGGACTAAATTAGGAGAAAAAATTAAAGCACTCCTTTTGCATTCTTCTAATAAAATAAGCGAGGTAACCGAACTTTTCCTCTATTTAGCTGATAGAAAAGAACATATAGAAAAAGTAATCAAACCCGCCTTAAGAGAAAGGGAAATTGTGATTTGCGATCGCTTTCTCGACGCTACAGTTGCTTATCAAGGTTATGGAAGAGGATTAGATATAGCCTGGATAGATAAATTAAATGAGATAACTACCCAGGGAATTCTTCCCGACATCACTTTTCTTTTAGATATTTACCCCTCTCTATCCAAGCAGCGTGGTGGAGAAGACGATAGGATAGAAGAGGAGAAGGTTACCTTTTATGAAAAAGTGCGTCAGGGATACCTTGAGATTGCCAAATCTTACCCGAAAAGAATAAAAGTAATTAAAGGGGAACTTACACTTAAAGAGATACATCTTACTATAAGGAAAATTGTACTGGACCAGTTATGTCTTTTACACAGATAAAAGGGCAGCAACGAGCTGTGAGAATACTTCAAAAAGAGATAGCTACTTCATCCTTTCCAGGTGCTTACCTATTTATAGGGCCAGCAGGGGTGGGGAAAACCTTTACGGCCTTAAATTTTGCCAAAGCACTAAACTGCAGGAGAGGAGGGAGAGATAGTTGCGATAAATGTTCTTCCTGTCTGAAGATTGACCATCTAAACCATCCCGATGTCCGGGTTATAAAACCAGAAGGAGATTCGCTTAAAATTGACCAGGTCCGCATTTTAAAAAGAAGCACTGCTTATAAGCTTTATGAAGGTAAGAAAAGAGTATGGATTATAGAAGAGGCACATAAATTTACTCTGGAGGCAGCTAACTCCGCCCTTAAAATAATGGAAGAACCACCCCCAGATACAGTGTTTATCTTAATTAGTGAAACTAAAAGAGAAATTCTCCCAACAATTTTGTCTCGCTGTGAAATTGTTCGTTTCTTTCCTCTTTCTCCTGAAAAGATAGAAGAGATTATAGGTAATTATCTGCCCCCGAATTCTCCAAAAGTTCCTCTTATAGCGAATTTATCTAGAGGAAGCATTAAAAAGGCTCTTCTTTTAATAAAAGAAGAGAATGTTCTTAAAGAAAGAGAGAATATAATCGATAAATTAAGTAAAAATATTCCTATAGATGAGATATTTGATTTAGTCGCAAGTTGGAAAAATTTTAATGAAGAGCAGCTGGAAGAGATTCTTAACATGATTTTATTCTGGTTTCGCGATCTTCTACTCTTGAAAGAGGATGGGGATGCAGAATTAATTAATATTGATAAAATAAAAAAACTAAAAGAGGAAGAAAAAAAATACCCTTATTTCACCATTCAGGATGCTATCAACACAATAGAGACAACAAGAAGTTACCTTAAGAGCAATGTAAAACCTAAATTAGCTCTTGAGAATATGTGGTTAAAGTTAAAGTACTCCGGGAGATCAGACAATAATTAATTAAAAGAGAGTTGCTAAATTACCTGAATCTCTTCCAAAAATCTTTTGCCTTCCACCTACCTATCCATACCTTCTTGAACCCTTTTAAAAGCAGAAGGTCATCGAGCAATCTTTCAGTTCCTTGTCCCTGTATCAAAGCCGTGTATGTAAAAGAAACAGAGGGAACAATCTTCATCTCTAATTTCCCCTTTCTTTTCTTTATCTCCTCTATTCTATTTAGGGATATAAAAGAATCAGCCTTTCCATCTATATAAATCTTTACATCATTAAGTATCACCTCACCGGTATATGTAGTCTCTTTTCCACCTTCTGACCTTTTATACAAACCCTTACCATAGCTAATCTTCATTTATCCAATTAAAAACATTGCTTTATTTTTTTCTTCTTTTTATTTCCCACAATTTCTTAGCCAGCTTTTCTATAAATTCTCCATTCTCAAGTTTATCCCGCCACCTCTCAGGAATAGCCTCAATACCCCAATAGGCTCCGGATACGGCTCCTGTCATTGCTCCTATGGTATCTGAATCCCCACCCAGGGAGACCGCATAAACAACCGCTTCTTCAAAGTTGGGATTGGCTAAGAAGGAATAGATTGCCGTTGGTACAGAATTGAAAGCTTCAATCCCATTTCCCAACTCTCTGGTAACCTCTTTTCTATCTGCTCTACTGGATAACAGCTCTTCTATTTTTTCTATTTTCCTTTTATAGACATCAGCCTTTATGAAATTCTCCAATTTTTTTAAAAAAGCATAACTCCTCACTGAATCTCTTATACTTACTGCTAAAGCAGTAGCATAGGCTTGCAAGGCAGCACCTTCCACTCCTAAGATATGAGAATGAGTAAGCTTACTTGATTCATAGGCTGCTCTTTTTAATGAGACTGGATTATCATAATAAAAGCAGGCCAACGGTGCAATTCGCATAGCTGAACCATTTCCAAAGGAACCTCCCGAATACAACTTTTCAGCTGCTTTATCCCAGGATTCTCCCTGCTTTATAAGCCTGAAAACTCCTGGAGGACCAGGTCCGTAACCCCGCCAGGGTTCAGCCTCATAGTTTTTAATAAAAGTCTTTACCATATGCTCTCCATTAAAGCCTCTTTTCTCTATTAATGATTCAGCCACTCCTATCATCATATGAGTATCATCTGTATATCTATTGCCAATTTCCCTTACTTCACGATATCCAAAGAATCCTTCGCTTCCGGCTCCTAAAGAATCCCCTATCCCAGTGCCAACCAGACTACCAATAAACTTTGAAAGCTCCATCGCTTTCATTTTTCATTTCTTCCTTTCATCAATTTCTTAAAAACTCTTTTGAATGATTGTTACTCTCTTCTCAAGATTAATAATCTTAGCTATTCTTTCATCAAAGTCCACCAAACCAAAGCTTGACAAATAACCCTTTTTATCCTCTTTTTGCAAATGGCCAGGGTTTAAAATTAAAACCCCTTCTCTATCTTCAATTTTGGGAATGTGGGTGTGGCCAACAAAAGCTAAGTCAACCTCTTTTTTAGCGATTACCTCTTCCGGTTTTAAGTCTTTCGGCAAATCATTCTTATGGGGGGTCTCGGTATGACTAATCAAGATCTTCTTCCCCTTGAAGGTCTCAATCAGTCTATTGGGGATACCAGGATCTTGATAATAAGAGCTGAACACTCCGGGAATCTTAATTACTCTTATTTCATACCTTTCCAAAACCTTAGCATCATCATAATCATCTCCCAAGTGCACCAATATCTCCACTTCTTCCTTTTCCAGAAGACATCTGGCTGCCTTTTCCAAATTTTCCAGATTTCCATGACTGTCACTGAGAATGCCTACCTTCATTTTTCCCTCCTGACTTTAAATCTAAAACTAATTATTAATAAATCTCATATCCTTATAAAGGTTCTTGGCCAAACGCAGATAAGGGTCAGGATTAACTTTGCCCCTGGCATAATTTTCGTGCCATTTTTTAGGGACAGGTATTTGTTTATATAGATCTTTGCGCCGGGCTTCAAGAAGCATTCTCGGTTTTTTCATAAAATCTGCCGCACAAATAATTCTTCTTCCTGTTTTAAGTGAGAGGTGTTTCAGCCAAATAATTCCTTTCTGGCAACGCATCAGATGATGATCAATGATTAAAGTATCAACTCCTTGAGAAAGTTTTACAGCATTTTGCCAGGCTTCTTCGAGCTGCCTTTTGGAAAAATGCGGCAAATAGAGTGGTGGTCCGCCCACCAAGGCTACATCAGGATGCCAGGACAATATTTGAGAAATAGGCTCACCATCAAAGAGTTGAATATCGGAGCCGTGCACAAATACATCGTTTCCATCTTCAATTCTTGTCATCATCACTTTAGCTCGCCTGCTATTTTTTTCTCCATGAGGCATTAATTGAGAAAAAGCCATTAATTCCTCTCTTTTCCCGCTTACAGGAATCAAACTTTTTTTCAAAGCAAGAGAAAGAGATTCTAGCCGTCCTTTTTCAATTAAAGAAAGATGAGATAAATCCTTGGTTAATATTCGAATCTTTTGATTTAAACCAACTATTCTTTTAAGGGAAAGTTGATAAGGATTGGCATTCTTCAAAGGAACATGGTCTCCATGAAAATGACTAATCACTACATCAGTAGCTTCTGACCACTTTTCTATAATCTTCCTTTGGATTCTTTTATCCACTGCTACCTGAACTGGATGAGGAAGCAAACCGTATCTGGTATAACCCAAAGCTACTCCTGGGTCAATTAGAATCCTATGATTTTTAGTTTTTACAAAACAGCAAAGGCTTCTCACCCCTAAAGACTCGGCTGCTAAAATCTCAATATTCATAAAAACAAAAATCCTTTATTCTAATGATAGTTTAACTGCGACAGGCAAGATTTCCTAAAAGAAGTGAAATACTGAATGTTGAATGCAAGATAAAAATAGGATTCTTTAAGGTTTTGCTCTCAAAATGAGACTCTGTCTCAGTCTTGGTTATTTTAATCCTTATTTTAATATGCTTATATTAAAAGTCAAATCCAGCTTGTCCTTTTTTATTTTTTGCATTTCGTGATAAAATATCTTGAAATTTTTCAGACCTTATGGGAGCTGAAAAAAATTAATTTGTTATACTTTGACTTGAGGTCTCCTCAAAAATAAATATAATGAAAGAAGATGACTGGATGGAGAAAGTGATATGGAAGGAAAAAACATAACATGAGTGCAGTTGCTGCCATCGCCATATTTGCTGGTGCTTTTGCTATTTTACTAAAAAGTGCTGACTTTTTTGTTGATGGAGCTGTGGGTGTTGGTGATATCTTTAAGATTCCCAAGATATTAGTAGGTATTGTTCTGGTGAGCTTAGCTACTACCTTGCCTGAGCTTTCAGTATCTGTGCAGGCAGCCTATCTGGGGCATCCGGAAATAGCTCTGGGAAATGCCGTGGGTTCTGTTATGGCTGATGAGGGAATAGCTTTAGCTATGGCAGCTATAATAGGTATCTGCATACCAGTAAACAGTCACGTATTGAAGAATTTTGGTATTTTCCTTATAAGCAGTGCGTTTTTATCTTATGCTTTTGCCTTTGATTCTTTTATTGGAAGAATTGAAGGGATTCTGCTGGTACTTCTATTAGCAGGCTACTATTACTATCTTATAAAAACTGAGAAATCGAAATATGCACAACAGGCAGGGAAGGTTTATCCCTCTCCTTCTAATCCAAAGCCAAAAAGAATCCTTACCCTTTTTATTATAGGTGCTGGAGGAGTAATTGTTTCCAGCAGACTGGTAATATGGTCAGGTCTATGGATAGCAAAAATTTTGGAAGTTCCAGAGATAATAATAGGATTGTCTATGATTGCTATTGGGACCTCTTTACCCGAAATTGCTACAGCAATAGCATCAGTGCTAAAAGGACACGGAGAGATAGCTATAGGAAATATCCTTGGAGCAGATGTTTTAAATCTTCTCTGGATAATAGGCACTGCGGCAATTGTTAACCCTATAAGGGTAAATCCTCGAACTATTGCTTTTGCTTATCCCTGGATGCTCCTTGTAGTAGTTACTATGGTTCTTTTAATGCGGTATCGCTACCAGCTAACCAGGAAAAAGGGAATACTGCTCATGGGTCTTTATGTGGTATATCTTTTCCAGATCACAAGATGGATGTCCGGATAAGGTTAAGATAGAGATTATGGACACTAATAAAGCATTTTGAATAATGGCGGAGAGGGAGGGATTTGAACCCTCGAGACTAAATTAAACTATCTTACAGCACAGTAAAGAATTCTTCTATTATGTATTGCTTTTATAAACTCGTTTCTCCACGTTTTTGTTTTTCATTCAAAATATAGATTTTATATGGGGAACCTTTACCCTTTTTAGACAAATCATGCATGGCTTGAATTGCATTTAATCCCCTAGCAACTTCAGCACTAATTTTTTTACCATTTTCCTTAGCTTTTTTTGGGCTCTCTCAAGTAAGTTCACTTTTCCCCTCCTCTAAAAAACTAATAATTTGATAAAATTACTTATGCTTCCTTTAAAATCAATTGCTTTAATACTAAATCAGACGGATTCTCATTTCTATTGTATTCTTTAATATATTATACGATTTGAATTCATCAAATATAATAATAGGGTGGATATTCCGATGAAACTTGCCCCCCCTTCTGGTTGAAAGTTTACCACTAATTAACCCTCCCCATTTCCTATGCATGGGGCAGTTCGCTACTGGATATTTCAATTCATACAATTGGGGAGTTTGGATGAGGAGTGGTTTAAAGGAGGATTCTGTACCTACTATGAGAATATGGCTGTTGGTTCTAAGTATGGGTTCGATCAAATCAAATCCCATCGATTCAGACCAATGTATGAGTATTACAAAAACCACATAGATAACCTACCTGATAACTCCATAGTCTACTTTAAACCAGCCTTAGTGGCCTATTACATAAATGAACTCTTACTTGAGCACAGTAACGGTACAAAGACTATTAATGATTTAATGAAGATACTATTTAACAATGCTCTAAATGGGCAAGCTTTATCCAAACAGAGTTTTTTAAATGCATTGAACAGTCTAACTAATTATGACTTCACTGACGTAGTCAATAATTACCTTTATGGGACCGAGAAATTGGATCTTGATAAATATCTTCCTACCGAGAGCACCTCAACAGAATATCCTACAACTATCTATCCTAATCCTTGTTATCTAAATAAAGGGCAAGTAGTTACCATGGCTAATTTTCCTTTAACCTCTGAGCTAAAAGTGTATATCTACGATCTTGGAGACAATTTAGTAAGAACCTTAGAAGAAAGTGAGATAAGTATAGAAGGTGGCTCAAGAACAGCTACCTGGGACTGCAAAAATGATAATGGAGAGGTGGTAGCAAGAGGTATCTATCTTTACTTTTGATGCAACCTCTTTATACTGGAATCCAGCCGGCTTAACTCAGCTAAAGAGAAAACAAATCTCGGCAACTTACAATAGCTGGTTTGAAGGAATAACTCAGGGGTATTTGGGATATATTTCCCCCTCATCAAAAGGAACAATGGGATTGGGAACAAATTATGTGGATATGGGGAAAATAGAAGGTAGAGACGTGGAAGGAAATCCTATGCCCGATTTTGGAGCATCAGATGTTTATCTTTTTGTAGGTTATGCCGATAAGTTCAAAAATATTTCCTGGGGTATTACAGCCGGTTGGCTACAGGATAAGATAAAAGAGGATAAGGAGAGCGCCTTTTTAGCAAATGTTGGCTTTCTTTATCCCTTAAGGGAACGTCTCAATTTAGGGATAGTAGCTCAGAATATAGGGAGCAAATTAGGAAATGACTCCTTACCTTTAACTTTTAAAGTAGGGGTAGCCTCAAAGTCAAAAACTCTAAATTTTGCTTTAGATGTAGCTAAACCTCAGGATAATGATATATATTACTGTTTGGGAGCTGAGTGGTGGGTAGGAAAAGCCTTAGCTCTAAGAGCAGGATATAAAACGAATCAGGATATTGGAGAGGGTATAACAGCAGGAATAACCCTTAGGATGGGCAAAAACAATATAGATTACGCTTATGTGCCTTATGGTGATTTAGGCAATACCCACAGAATCTCCTTAACCCTTAAGTTTTAGATCCTCCTATTTTTAATCGATTATCGAGAGTTATTTAAAATCCTGCGTTGCTCTTTATAGGGCAGTGCAGGCAATCCCCACCTAAAACAAAAAAATCACTCTATGCCTTATCTGCCTTTAAAAAGATGGTCTAATAAAACTCCTCAACCCTTATATCGAATCTTTGACGAACAGCTCACACCACTGCTTTACTCAGTTCCTTTCCTTCTCCATGACATTTTATGAAATACCATCTTGGCCGACCTTGGATATTTGGATGGAAGAGCCCTCTCTCACTCCCCTTTCCTCTTTTTTTAATTTCTTGAACCCCAAATTTTTTTAATTTCTTCCGTAGTTCTCGGTACTTGAGAGATTTATCGCCAGAGGGGTTAGGCATGGGTAAGTGTTTCCTTTATCTTTACTTCTTGCATAGAATCTTTTATCTGATTTCTGCGAATTTTGAGAAGCGTAGGGTCAATAAACTGAGGCTTTGGAATTTTCTTTCTGCGTATCTCTTCAAATTTATCCCAGTATACCTTAGGTGCTGGATGGTAAGCAAATTGCGCTATATTTTTCTCCATTGCAAATTGTAAATATGAGAAAATTAAATCAGCCAAATTATCTTTTGCTTTTTCAGGAGAGGTTCCTTCGCTTACTAAGTCAAACTCTAAGCAATGAGCAATAAAATGGTCTCCTTCTTTATATCCAATTACATGTATAGTTCCTCCAACCTCTTTCTTTATGGTAGGCATCTGGCGCCTCCTTGGCTTATTTTTATAATTTCAAAAACTGAAATTGTGGTTACCGAAAATTATTATTAGCATATTTAAAATTTTTGGCAACATTATGTAATAGGTTAGTTTTCCTAAAAGAGTGAATGTAAGTAGTAGATTACCTTCTATAAAGCTTAGACCTTCCTAAATTCTAAATCCTAATTACTAAACTCTAAACAATATCGAATGACCAAAACAAAACCTGTTTTGAATTTTGAACATTTGAGATTTGAATTTGTTCAGGATTTAGATATTAGAATTTGGGATTTCTTCGGGGAGCAACACTCCTGTCGCTTTCGCTCAGGGTGCTCACCATCTCGCACCCGTTACAACCCACGCGCTCTTCATTCATCGCGCAGTAACTCTCCGAAGCCGGCCGGTCTCGCTGACATTCGCTTCGCTCATTTTCCATCCACAGGATGCGCTCAACTCGGCTTCAAATCCCATCTTTTTTCTATATTGGTTTTATCGCTCTAATTCTTTAATCCTCTAATTCTGTTTTTTTCTTGGCGGAGAGGGAGGGATTTGAACCCTCGAAGCATCTTTTGGGACACTTAATCGCTTAGCAGGCGACCGCTTTCGACCGCTCAGCCACCTCTCCAATAATTCAGGGTTGAGAATTTAGAAAAAACCTGTTGGTAAATCTCACTTCTCAATGTTTAGCTCTATTTTAGATATGCTCGAATCTGCTTCAAATCCCTCTGCTTTTCTATATAAGCTCTACCCCTCCAATCCTTTTAATCCTAACTTTATCTGGTGCGCCTGGGGGGACTCGAACCCCCAACCTACGGACCCGCAATCCGTCGCTCTATCCAATTGAGCCACAGGCGCATACAATTCAAAATTAAAAAAACCTATAGGTAAACCTTCCCTCTCAATGTTTAGTTCTATTCACAATTTGGCGGAGAGAAAAACATCGAGCCCTCGGAACTAAATGAGACCGTTTAGTGCCAAAAAATATTTTAATATACTTATCTTAAAAGTCAAGCAAATCTCGGGACTTTTTCTCCTCCGTCCCCCATTCTCTATGCTCAGTTCTTATCTATCCCCACCACTCTCCCCTTGCGGTCCAGCCTGTATGTTACATCGGCCCATTGTATCTTCCGAATAAACACAGTCTTCACCAGACTGTATGTAGCTATCCACTGTGCCAGAGGAGATATCAGGAACCACCGAAGTGCGCTCTGGCCGTCTCGGCAAGTTAGCTTCATCGAAGTGTGTGCGAGCATCACGACAACAGAGAAACAGAGGCATATGAGCCCCACAATTCTCAGAGTGCCATAAAAGAGGCCCGCGATCATCAATGGCCCGGCCATCATCATTATCAGGGAACTCGGAACGTATACGGCTAGCGTGACCAGCCAGAGTGGACGAAGATAGAACTTCAGGGATAGAATCTGTCGCGTGAACCAGTCAATTACTTCGCGCACGGAGGATGCGGCCTCGTTCGATGTGACCAGACATTGGGGATTGTATACCTTTTTTGCTTTTGTGCTGCGCAATAGACGAGATAGTGTTGTATCGTCCGCGGCCGTCCGACTCCACTCCTCCGCCACCTTTAACTGCTCAAACGTCCCGGACCAAATTGCTATTGTGCCGCCCCATATCATTTTCATAGAATTGCTCGATATAAAGGTGGCCTGATAGGCCATCATCATCGAATGAAGGGTGCTCGCCAGAGTCTGGTGGGAGGGGGTAATCCACAGAAAGCCCGTGGTTACCGAAACATCGTCCGCGGTTAGAGAGCTTACCAGCGCGGATAGCCACTTTGGAGGTGGACGGATATCCGCATCACAGAAGACAAGGACTTCGCTCTCAGAGTCCCGTGCGAGCCCTTTCAGAAGATTGTGATTTTTCTGTCCGCAGGAGACCGTCGGACCAGAGATCACATGCTGGCAGTGAGGGTACCGACGTACTATGCGTTCGATCGCTTGATTCGCGGGGTCCTCGTTGCTCTCTGATATGTAGGTGACGGTGAAATTCTCGTATTCTTGGCGGGCCATTGCCTCTAAATTCTGTTCCAGAGCCGAGAACGCTCCCTTACAGGGGACAAACACACCTACGCGGAGAGGGAACGCCGTCCGATTTTGCCAGTAGCGTTTGTCAAACAGCACGTGGACGTAGATCAGATTCCTCAAATTAGGGACAATATGCGCAAGCGCCAGAACGAAGGTTATTGCAGGAAAATAGTACCAATACATATTCTGTTCCCCTCTAAAATGGTTCCCTTTTTATCTCTTTAGATAGCGAGCATCTAACAGGGTTTAATATTTTAGCCAGAACGAACATATACTACGTCCCGTCTTTTTATGTGAGTTCACCTCGGATTTTGGGAATTATTTAATGGAAACGCACACTTCACTTCCAATACTAATCCAAAAATAAGCTCAAAGAGAAGCATAATCAGATTTTACTACTGAATATATTATATCAAAAAAATCGAAAAATCAAAGATACTTTTTAAACAAAGAATTTACATTAAATTACCATCTGAAGTGAACTCCTGAAATTGGACAAAATGGGTTAGAATTGTAAAATATCTGGCAGAGTCAAATAAATCCCGGGAGGATGGGAAGGAGAAAAAATTGAAAAGGGGATTATTGCTAATTTTAGTAGAATTGTGTTTACTGGTTTTATTCGGATTTTGGTGGACTCCAAAGTATAGTTTTTCTTTTTTGAATCAGCCTCAAGATTCTGGGAAGCTGATTTTAGGTCTATCTAAAATTGAGCTTAAAGGTGAAGAAACCATTGGGGTGCAGGTTGATCGAGTCATTAGAGATATTCAATGGAAGAATTCTGATTACGATGAGAAAGTTCCTCCTGATCGCGTACCAGAAAAACTTTCAGAAATCGTTCCTTATATGGAAGGGGCCAGGGTTAGAGAAATGATGAAATATGCTGGAGTGAAAGTTATACCTTTGACACCTGCTTATGGTAAGAAGAAATATAAGGAGTCTTACCCTAAACCAGTTTATTATGCGGGGGATGGTCAGGGTAATTTTCTGTTTTTGATCGATCCTAGCAAAACTGAGTACTTTACTGTTAAGCGAGGTTCAAAAGGTAACTTGATGTTACCTGATACTCATGGCTTCAATATGGTAGCAGAGCAAGCTTATCTTAAAAAGGATCAACTCTTTTTGGTAATAGCCTGTATGGATATGCCGGATAAGGCTAAAGCTGCACTTTATCTTGCGCAAAATGGGATTAATGCCTATGCGCCTTGTGATCAGTTTGCTAATGAGTTAATAGGCTATAAAGAGAGATTCGGTGTTGAGGTTGAGATTTTAGGTAGTGCACCAATTAAGAAAACAAAATCTGGAGCAATTATTGGCGATCAACCCCTGACAATTTCTCTTGATGAGCTGATAATAGTCCAATATACAGATAAAGGTTATCCTGATCAATACTGTGATACACCGGCTCGATATTTTGACCAATTGAAGAAAGTTTACCACCTTGATTTGCGAGTAGTCAAAGTGCCAGCCAATGTTGGAGAAACTCAAAAGATTGTTGAGATGGCTGAATTAAATCAAGCTCAGGTGATTGGAGTTAGAGTATATAACGAAGCCGATTATCAACCAGTAGCAGAATGGCTAAAAGAAGATCCAAACCATAGGGCAATTCTCTTTCACAGTGCGGCTTATCGTTTAGGTAACCGACTGTTTTTTGAATTCCCTGAACAGACTACTTTTGGAGACTTATCTCCCAAAATTATCAAATAAAAGAGATAGAAAATCCTGTGTAGAAAAAATTCAAAGCGGATATACACTGGCGGTGAGGGAAAAGTCCCGAGATATTCTTGACTCTTCATAACAAACATATTAGAATATATTGTGTATATTAAAAAAGAGGTTTTTTAGCGTGAGCAAAGAATGCCTTATCCTGGTTTGGGAATAAGGTTAACAGGCAGTGTGCCTGTTACATAAAAAGGAGCGGTAAATGAACAGGGTCCTGGTGGTTGAGGATAATAAGAACCTGAGAGAACTAATATATCAGGTCTTAAAAGATTCCTACAAGATCTTTCAGGCTGAGGATAGACCTCAAGCGTGTCAACTAATAGAGAAGACCCCGGTGGATTTAGTATTACTAGATTTACATCTTCCCCCTGCGGTGGATACTCCGGAGGAAGGAATGAGGGCTCTGGAGGAGATAAAAAAGATTAATCCCGAGATTAAGGTAATGGTAATAACCGGGAATAAAGAAAAAGAGACTTCCTTAAGAGCCATAAATAATGGTGCCTATGACTACCTCTCCAAGCCTTTCGATCTTGAAAAAATGGAGATTGTCATCGAAAGGGCCCTTTATATTCAGAGCCTGGAGCGAGAAAACCAGCGTCTGCACAAAGAGCTATCCCAAAAAGTTGAATTTGCCAATATCATCGGTAAAAGTAATAAGATGAGGTCGGTATTCGAGATGATGAGAATAGTTGCTCAAAGCGGCTGTAATGTGCTCATTCGTGGAGAAAGTGGCACCGGTAAAGAACTGGTAGCCAGGACTATTCACTATAATGGTCCCAGACAGAATAAACCTTTTGTAGCGGTAAACTGTGCTGCAATACCGGAGGCACTTCTGGAAAGCGAGCTCTTCGGCTACGAAAAGGGAGCCTTTACCGATGCTACCAGAAGTAAACCAGGCAAATTTGAAATAGCCTCCGGTGGAACCCTTTTTTTGGATGAGATTGCCGATATGAGTTCAGGTATGCAAGCTAAGATATTAAGAGCTATTCAAGAGCGCACCTTTGAGAGGTTGGGAGGTACCAGGCCAATAAAGGTTGATACTCGTCTTATCGCCGCTACCAACAAGAATTTGGAAGAACTTATGATGAAAGAAGCCTTCAGGCAAGACCTATATTATCGTCTGAATGTGGTCTCAATTTATCTTCCTGCTTTACGTGAAAAAAAGGAAGACATCCCGCTATTGGTAAACCACTTCTTAAGGAAGTACAATAGAATAGATAATAAGAAAATAAAGGGGGTCTCTACCGAGGCTCTGAAATTACTGATGGATTATGACTGGCCGGGCAATGTTAGAGAACTGGAGAACACTATTGAGAGGGCTATCGTTCTGGGGCAGGGAGAAATACTCCTCGCGAAGGATATTTCTTTGGAGACAGGGAAGGAGCCTTTAAAATCAAGAATTACTTCGAGTTCTATGAATATTTCACTGGCTGAGGCAGAAAAAAGACTTATCCAAGAAGTCTTAAAAACCACCCACTGGAATCAAGCTGAGGCAGCAAAGCTATTGGGAGTACATCGAAATACTCTGCGACGAAAAATAAAATATTTCAAGATTCATCAGGAATAGGTATAGCTGTCTAAGGGAAACAATACCTTCCAACGTAGGAACTTTTCATCCATTCCAATAAATCACCCCTTTTCATCCCAGCAGAAATGCGAGGATAGAAACAACTTATCCTGAATCAATTAATAGAACGCAAAATCATACCAGTCACTACTTTGGTGCAGTCACACCGTAAATAAATATCAACGATACAAATATTATATACTTAAAAATGCCCTATTTTAGTGCAAATTAAGCACTAAAATAAGGCAAAATAAATCAACCGGTTTCACCTTTTAAGTGTCATATCTATCTGCCTGATTTTTCATAAACCCGATAGAGCAAGATAGAAGTTATTCTGGGTAACTCTCCTTAATTTTCCTCTCACTTACAAAGAACCTGGCATGAAAGTTGCTAATAAAGTTGCTGTTATAAGAGAAATTACATAAGGAGATAAAATGCGTCAATTTTTTCAAAATAAGCTATTTCGTTGGTTCTTAGGCTTACCCCATTTATACCAGAAAGAGGTAAAAGCAAGAAGTATTACTGTTCTTATCCCTGCTTATAACGAAGAACAGACAATTGCCAATACTATCGTGAATTTAAAGAATCAAACCAGGTCGCCGGATGAGATTATTGTGGTTGACGACTGCTCCAAAGATAAGACAGGACAAATAGCCAGGAGCCTGGGAGTCAAACTAATCCGATTAGAAAAGAACAGCGGGTCAAAATCTCAAGCCCAGAACGCCGCTCTTTCACATATAACCACGGACATTACTATCACGGTGGATGCTGATACAATACTACACCCACAAGCAATTGAGAATATTATCAAACCATTAACTGAACCTCAGGTTAGCTCGGTTTGCGGACTGGTAATCCCTCAGAGAATTAAAACTTTCTGGGAGAAGGCAAGATTTATTGAGTATCTATATGGAATTTCAATTATGAAAGGTGCTCAAAGCAATACAGGGGCTATTCTGGTATCCTCAGGGTGTTTTTCTGCTTTCAAAACAGAAGAATTGCAGAAAATGGGTTTTAAAAAGCGCACTATGGCCGAAGATATGGACTTAACCTGGGATTTTCTTATTCAGGGGAGGAAAATAGCTTTTGCAAATGGTGCTATTTGCTATCCACTGGATCCACCAACTTACAAAGTGTATAAAAACCAGGTAGATCGCTGGTATCGTTCATTTTTTCAGAACGTAGCCGTTCACCGAAAGAATATCTTCAAATGTAAAAGATTAACCTTCTTTGCAGGCTGGTATTTACTGGAAGGCTTACTATCTCCTCTAATGTGGGTGGTTTTCCCCCTCTTTGTTCTTGGGGAAATAAAAATAACAAGTTACTTAATCCTGATTAACCTTCTTTTAGTTATTATTACTTCGTTGTACTATGGTATTCAGTTAAACAAAAAGTTATTGGTCCTGAAAAGCCTTCCCTGTTATTTTTTTATCTCGTTAGTTAATATGTTTTTATTCTGGCGAGCTTTTATCAGGGAATGGATACTACGTGACAGACTCAAAGAATGGTCAAAGGGACATTAAATAAAAATAAATTAATAAGGAGGCGAAAAAAATGTATACGCCTAAAAGTTCTAGTTTAGTTCATCTATCTCTAAGGCACCCCGTAATAATGGTAACTGTTCTCTCTCTGGCACTCTTCCTGAGCTTCGGAAAAGAACCTCAGCCAATCATCACGATTAGCTTCGATAATGGATATGAATCTATCTATACTAAAGCTTTACCCATTCTCGAACGTTACGAGCTACCTGCTACACTCTTCGTTACAACTGGTAATGTGGAAAAAGAAGGTTACCTAAAACTTGAGCAACTTAAGGCCTTACAAGAAGCAGGCTGGGAAATTGGCTCATATACTGTGTCTAGTCCGTCCTTAGTAAACATTTCTGAGGCTAACCTTCATGCAGAGTTATATTTATCCAGACAGGCTCTGCAGGGATGGGGTTTTCCAGGTGACAGCTTTGCACTGCCCTTCGGGCAAGCGAATATAAGAGTGTGGGAATATGCTAAAGCTCTTTATAAAGTTTCTCGGGGCTATGAGCCAGGCTTGAATAAGAGACCTTTTCCACAACATAACCTTAAATCTATCGTTTCGATGGCTGATACTAAAATTGAGGAAGTCAAAGACTGGATTGACAGGTGCGTTGAAGAAAAAGCCTGGTTGGTTCTTGTGTTCCATCGAATCGGAGAAGATGGTCAACATGATAACTCTTCTGAAGAATTCTTAGAAGAGGTTTGTAAGTATATAAAAGGGAAAGGGAAGATAACAGTTTCATCTCTCTCTTATGCAAAGCAAAACGACGCTACAGTGGAAGAACTTGTTCAAAAGCCTTAGAAAAAATTCAGAATTGGAGGCTTACTTTAAGTCTCCAATTCACCTTGCATCAAATCCTTCTTCCCTCAATACCCTGAGTAAAGTATTTTTGCTTAGCAGATATTTGCGTTGGGTAGCAATAAAGCCGGTTATCTCCTACTTTTTCACCGCCTGGATGAAGTCATCGACAGGTATAGCAGGAAGCGTTGTAGTCTGGATAGTTCCCCTGGAACTCAGTTCAACTGCTACTTTAGAGATAACTTCGTTGTTTGGAGCATCAAGAATATTGACAAAGTCGTAAGAACCCAGGACAGCGTATTGCTGGAGTATCCTGACTCCCATTTTCTCCACTTCCTGGTTAACCTCTTTTACCCTCTCGGGCTTTTCCTTCAGAGTCTTTCTTCCCTCACTGGTTAATGTTGTTAACATCACGTATATAGCCATTCAAACCACCTCCTCTCAAAGATTAGTTCCAGAGCTAATCTTATATTAACTGAAGGTTGCGACACTCTCGGTTTTAGTTGTAGCTTGGAGGAAAGCCTTTTAGCAGCTTACCTCAACTGACTAGTAATATTGAAACCTATTCAGTAATGTAGGCATAATCATTCAATAGTCAGGACCTTCTGGATTATATTTTAATCATCTTCAGCGTCTTGTCAAATTTATATGAGGTAAAAGGAGATATTTGTTACCGGTATGAAAGGTTAGATGAGAATAAACGGTGGCTAAATTACCCACGATAAGGATAAATTTCACATTTTGTCAAAAATGTGTATAATATAGAAAGAGGCAACTCTAACCCAATCTGTATCACTACAGGAGTGCATCTCCCATGCAAGAAAAAAAAGAGGATA
Source organism: Candidatus Aerophobota bacterium (assembly GCA_034659655.1). Lineage (GTDB taxonomy): Bacteria > Aerophobota > Aerophobia > Aerophobales > JAGGXI01 > JAGGXI01. The sequence continues at coordinate 17,416 of JAYEHT010000024.1, forward strand.
AATTGTGGAAGGTAGAAATTAGCGAAGGGGAGAATTCTTGCCAGTTTTATTTAGTCTCCTCCCAGAAACCCATCTTTATCTTAGAAACATCTTTTGGAAAATTTCGACGGATGTTCAGCCTCTCCAGCAGAACTTACCCCTCTCCACAGCTGCCACCCACCTTTTATATTTCCCGCAGACAAAAAGCTAAAGCAGAGAAAACACAAAAGATGTATGGATTTAACTTGCAAAAACTAACCCCTCAATATATACTCCTTTCCCTAAAGAACCCTCTTGGAAAATCTCTTTATGAGGTGTCTTTATTTAATAAAAAGGTTAAAAATTTTTTTAAGAAGGAGTATATCCTGGCCTTAAATAAAAAAGAAGCTGTAGAACAGTCGCAGAAGTTTAAATTCACATACCGGGTAAAGGTTACCAAAGCCAAAAAAATGGATTGCTATCCCGTACTAAGTGTAACCAATAACAAAATAGCCCTAAAAAGACAAATTAAACCAGGCTAAAGGGTTAATAAGGAAAAAGTTTATGGCGGAGAGGGAGGGATTCCTTCTCCCCCGTCGCTTCCGCTCCTCCTCCGAAGCCGGCCGGTCTCGCTGACATTCGCTTCGCTCATTTTCCATCCACAGGATGCGCTCGACTCGGCTTCGAGTCCCTTTGCTTCCTATATGGGCTTTACCCCTCTAATCCTTTAATCCTCTAATTCTGTTTTTTCTGGCGGAGAGGGAGGGATTCGAACCCTCGAGAGAGCTTTTGACCCCCCACACGATTTCCAATCGTGCACTTTTAACCACTCAGTCACCTCTCCAAAGTTCTATCTTTAGATGCGCTCGACTCGACTTCGAGTCCCTTTGCTTCCTATATGGGCTTTACCCCTCTAATCCTTTAATCCTCTAATTCTGTTTTTTCTGGCGGAGGGACTGGGACTCGAACCCAGACAGGCTTTCGCCTTTCACCGGTTTTCAAGACCGGCTCCTTGCCAATTCGGACATCCCTCCAGCAACTTATACTTTCTCTATCCACTTTTTCCCCTGCATGTAAGGGCGTAGAGCTTCCGGGATAAGCACGCGACCGTCCTTTTCTTGAAAGTTCTCCAGTATAGCTACTACTGTCCTTCCTACAGCTAATCCTGAGCCATTTAAGGTATGAACATACCGAGTAGAGTCATTCTCCTTATCTCTATATTTTATGGAAGCTCTTCTTGCCTGAAAATCCTCACAGTTGGAACAGGTAGATATTTCCAGGAATTTTTCTTGGCTGGGAAGCCAGACTTCAATATCGTAACCGAAAGCAGCAGAAAATCCCAGTTCTTTTCCGCACAACTGCACTACTCTAAAGGGGAGTTCCAGCTTTTTTAAGATCTCTTCTGCATCAGAAAGTAATTCTTCCAATTCTTCATAAGAATTTTGAGGTGCAGTAAACTTAACTAACTCTACTTTATTGAATTGATGTTGTCTAATCATCCCCTGAATCTTTTTACCGTAGGCTCCTGCCTCTCTCCTGAAGCAGGGAGTATAAGCGGTATAAGATAGAGGAAGAGAATCTTCAGGTAAAATCTCTTCTCGATGAATATTGGTCACCGGGACCTCTGCTGTGGGAACGAGGTAATAGTCATCTCTTTCGCATTTGTAAAGTTCACCTCGGAATTTAGGAAGTTGTCCTGTGTCTCTGGTAGCATTTGTATTAGTCATAAAAGGAGGTAAAACTTCCTCATATCCTTGACTGATATGAACATCCAGCATAAAATTAATCAGGGCTCTTTCAAGAAGAGCTCCTAACCCTTTATAGAGGACAAACCCGCTTCCCGCTATCTTGACGCCTCTTTTAAAATCGAGTATTCCTAAGGATTCTCCGAGCTGTTGATGATTCTTTGGAGGAAAATCGAATTTACGGATGCTACCCCATCTTCTCTTCTCGATATTCTCATCACCACCAAGAACATCTGGATGAAGCTTATTGGAAAGATTGAAAAGAAAATCTTTCACCTCTTCTTCAACTCTTTTTTTCTCTTCTTTCCTGCTCTTAATCTCGCTGGAAATATCCCCCACCTTTTTAATTAGATTCTCAGGATCTCTGGATTGATTTTTTAGTTGCCCTATCTCTTTTGAATAGATATTTTGCATATGTCTTAGCTCATCTGTCTCTTTAATAAGAGCCCTTCTTTTATTATCGAGGGAAAGCAACTTATTTAAGTCTACTTTTTCATCTCTTTTCCCTGTACTTTTTGTCATTAAATCTACATTTTCTCTTATCCACTTCATGCTAAGCATTTTCACCTCAAACGTGTATCATTCCTCTCCAAACTTATTTTTAACTATATTTGCTAAGGTTTTCACTGCTTCCGGAGCATCTGCGCCCTCTGCCTTGATATTCACTTCGCTTCCTTTCTCAGCAGAAATCAGTAATAGGTTGGTTACACTCTTCCCATCAAATTTTTGTCCATCTTTTTCTATCCATATTTTTGATTTAAATTTCTGAGCAGCTTCCACCAATAGCGATGCCGGTCTTATATGTAAACCAACTTTATTTGTTATCTTTACTCTTTTTTCTGATGTTCTCTTCTTCATTCTTCAACCTTTTCAGGAAGATATTTTAGAGGATTCAATGCCTTCTGATTCTCGTATCTCCGAATTTCAAAATGGAGTTGGGGACTGGCAGTTGTGTCTGCTATTTCAGCAATAGCTTCTCCCTTTTCTACTAAATCTCCCTGTTTCACACGAAAAATGGGATTATCCATCATATAACAGGTATAAAGTTTTTCCTTTTCGTGATAAATAAAGAGAACCTTTTTTGTCTCTTCAATTTGCGCTTTAAAATCGACTATCCCGTTCCCAGCAGAGACAACAGTTGCTCCCCTGGAAACATCAATGTCTATTCCTTTGCAGTCTACTCCGTTAAAGGGTTTAATTATTTTTCCCTTTACGGGCCAGCAAAAAATCGGCTTATCTAAATTCTGAGGCACCTCTACTTTTTTAACTCTTTTAGCTCCCGGAATTAACATTCTCTCACCCGCTTTTATATCGCTGGAAGAGAGCTTGTTAGCTTTCATAATCTCAGACATTGGAACTCCGTAAACTTTAGCGATACGCCAAAGAGTTTGACCCTTCTCAACCTTATGACGAACTCCTATAAGAAGCCTCTGCCCTTTATAAATAAGATAATTAGAAAGATTATTTACTTTTTTGATTATTTTTACAGGAACTCCATATTTTCTACTTATCTTGGTAAGATTTTCTCCCTTCTCTACGAGATGATAAACGACAGGTGAAGAACCAATAGAAGAATTTGCAAGAAGGGAAAGTAGAAAAACTGCAAAAATAAGCACCCCTGCTTTCCGGGTATGCTTCATAAAAGCTCTCTCCTTAATAATAATTTAGAATTAAGAAATAAGAGAAACATTTCGTAGCTTTCGCTCGGCTTCAAATCCCACTACTCTTTTATATAAGTTTTCTCTCTCTAATCCTTTAATCCTCTAATCCTTTAATCCTACTTTAGTCGGGATGGTGGGATTTGAACCCACGACCTCCTACTCCCGAAGCAGGCGCGCTATACCAGACTGCGCTACATCCCGTATAAGAAAAATCTCACTCCCCCCATTACCCCTAAACTAACCAATAACACTATAATCCCCGCTAAGCATACACCAATACAGATAGCGGAAAAAGCGTATTTTACCCTCATGCGTAAAAGAAAACTCACCAGGCTTCCTGTCCAGGCTCCAGTGATAGGAAGAGGAATACTCACCAGTATAATAAGTCCCCCAAATCCGTATCGCTTAACTAAATCTTCCCTTTTTCCAGCCCGTCCTCTCAACCAGTTAATTATCTTTTCCCCTTTATGAAATTGAAGTAACTTCAATATCTTCTCTAAAAATAGAAGAAGAGGAAGAACAGGCAGTATATTCCCGGCTACACTTATAAAATAAGCCTTCATTGGGGATAACCCTTGAGAAAGAGCAAAAGGAAGAGCTCCACGAAGTTCGGATATGGGGAGCATGCTAACAAAGAAAGTTATCACCTCTGGGCGCAAGAATAAATTACTCATCTACCTCTTCTTCATTCCAGCCATACTTTCCTATTAAAGGAACAAAAACACATCTCTCTAATGTTTTACTCTCTATCCCGTTTTTCTCTTTCCGAATTACCTTTAATTGTTGATAATAAACATCTCCTATCGGAATCACCAGTATTCCTTCCTCATTAAGTTGATTTATTAAAGGCAGGGGAACTCTTTTAGTTCCTGCGGTCACCAAAATTCGGTCATAGGGAGAAAACTCTTCCCATCCCAGCGTCCCATCACCAACAAGAATCCTCACATTGGTATATCCTAATTCATTTAAAGTTTTTTTTGCTCTCTCGGCTAATGCCTCTATTCTCTCTATACTGTATACCATTTTGCTTAACTCAGCGAGAATGGCTGTCTGGTATCCTGAGCCTGTCCCAATTTCTAAAATCTCCTTATCTCTTTTTAACTCTAAACTTTGAGTCATCAAGGCAACCATATAAGGCTGAGAAATTGTTTGTCCTTCACCAATTGAGAGAGGAGAATCCTCGTAAGCGCTGTTTTGTAGTTCAGGAGGAACAAATTTTTCTCGTTCTACTTCATAAAAAGCCGAGAGCACTTCCTCCTCTTTAATTCCCCGGGGGATAAGCTGCTTTTTTACCATCTTCTCCCGTAATCTCCTATAATTCAACCTCTTCTCCACTTTCTATTTTATAATAAAAATCCCCCTTGTCAATCAAGAATATCTCGGGACTTTTCCCTCACCGCCAGAGTATATCCGCTTTGAATTACTCTGCTCATCTCCTCGTTTCGGGAAAAAATTAATTCATCTTGAGGGGGACATGCTCCGCATTTCCCCCTCAACGCTTACGCTGCTCCCCCTTAAAAATAGGCAGAGCAACTCGGAGACTTTGCCTCCTCAAACAGTAAATTTTTCTTTTTCCTCAACTCGGAAATTCGTTAAGGTAGCTTCTATAAGGCTCCTTCGGGGAAAGTCCCTCGATACCTGTATAAACCTCTGAACTAATACTTTCTTATAATAATCAAGAGAAGAAAGACGAGTAAATGGGTTAATAAGTGTTAACATCTATTCTTTCCCTCATTCACTCTTTTTCTTCAATTTTCTATCTTTTATTAAAACTCTTCTTATTACCCTGTAAAAGGAATAGCTTTTTATCTTTTTTAAACTGCCTTCTATTCTGTTTAGCTCATCTTTGTCTAATTTTACTCCTCTTGTCCTTAAGAAATTTTTCTTTCTGCCTCTCCTTTTTTTCACTACTCCCAATTTAAAATATACATCCTTAATTAAGTCCTCTCCTTGTCTCTGGTTAAATTCAGATATTATCTTCTCTTTAAGGTAAGTGAGTGCCGCCAGCCAGCCCGAATTATCCACTTTGACAAAGAGATTACCTTTTTTAATAGAGACCGGATAAGTATGTCTATCAATTGTTTCTCCCACTACCTCCTTCCACATTCTTAGAGCTTTTTCCCCTTTTATCTTTTTTTCTATTCCTATCTCTTTAAATAATTGATTTACAATATCTTTTATAGAGGACGGAAAATTGTCTCGCTTCATTATCCTCTTCTATTTTGTAGTTAATCTGGTAGATAGATTTATAACAGGCTCTCCCCCGTTAGATAGTAAACATCTAATGGGGTTTATAAGCAACTGAGGAAAGTAATAAAGGTTTTCTGGGAAGAATATCATCTCAATTCACATTTAACGTCTCGCGTCTTACTTCTTTAAAGGTGAAAGCCTATTTATTCTTCTCCTTCCTCTTCCTTTATTCTTACAGGCATTACTACATAGAGATAGTCCTTATTCCCGCCAGGTCGAATTACTCCAGGCTTTGTAGAACTTATTAGCTCCAAACGGGCCTCTTTTTCTTCTATATTCTTAAGTGCATCATAAAGATAGGTGAAATTAAAACCTATCTCTATCCCTTCTCTTCCCTCCTCTCTTTCTACATTTATCTCCTCATAAGCGTAACCTCTTTCCAAAGACTCAGCATTGATAGATAAGACATTCCCTTTTAAACTAAATTTAAGCAGATGAGATTTCTCATCCGAAAGAAGAGAGATTCTTTTAATTGCCGCAAATAGCTCATCTCTACTCATCGAAATAGCTATTTTATACTCCTTAGGAATTACCTCCTGATAATCAGGGAATTTAGCCTCAATTAGTTGGGAGATAAAAAGAATATTATCCATAGAGAAGAATATCTGTCGCTCGCTCTTTCCTATTTTAACTTCTCTGTTACCTAAAATTCTGATAAGTTTTTGTAGAGCCTTTAGGGGAACAATCACTTCAAATTTTGTCTCTGAGGATGAAGTGAAGGAATGAGTATCGCAAAGAAAAGACAATCTTCTTCCGTCGGTAGCTACCATGGTCGCCTTCTCCCCTTCAATTTCCAGATAAACCCCGTTTAAACTCTGGCGAGTCTCATCCAGAGAGGCAGCAAACATTGTCTTCTGAATCATCTTCTTCAATTTTCCCTGTTCAATAGAGAAGATATCCTCTTTGGGAACTTTAGGGATTTCCGGAAACTCCTCTGCCCCCACACCTAACAGGTGAAAAATTGCCTTTCCGCATCTTATGGTAGCTTTGTTATCCTCTGTCTCTAAATCTATCTCTGATAGGGGAAGCTCTCTTAAAATAGAAAAGAGCTTATCCCCCGGCAGGCAAATTTGCCCTTCCTCTATTACCTCGCTAAAAAAACAGGACTGGATAGTGGTCTCTAAATTGGTAGCCCTCAAGTATATTTCTTCCTTTACCCCGTTTGGGGCAGGCTCTTTTCTGGCCGATATCAGTATATGGGAAAGAATAGGAAGAGTAGTGCTGGTTAAAGCATTCTGCACTATTTGTACCGCTTCTACAAAATCTCTTTTATTTTTGCATCTTATTTTCATTATTATCACCCTCTTTTATTTTAATTTATAATAGATTCCTGTCAAGAATTTCTCGGGACTTTTCCCTCACCGCCAGAGTATATTCGCTTTGGATTGTTTCTGCTCATCTCCTATAAGGCTCCTTCGGGAAAGGTCCCTCGATATCTGTATAAATCTCTGAGCTAATACTTTCTGTTTAGGATATATGTCCTAATTTCCTGTATGATCAAGGAAAATGGAGGACTGAAAAGGCAGGATTAAAGGATTAGAGGGCTAAAGGGTAAACCCATTCGTGAAATGTCAAATATTGAGACCTGACCCCCTTATACTCTCCAGTTTCAGGAAAATTCTAAATAGTAATTCGATATCCTTCCAAAAAATGGATAAAAGGGAAGAAAAAAGTACTAAACTATGAACTTTTACCCAATTTTAATGAAACACCGTTCTACTTAATCAG
>JAYEHT010000025.1:0-5178 GCA_034659655.1 Candidatus Aerophobota bacterium
GCGCTGTCCCGGCTAAAATAAATATTTCATTAGTCATTTTCAATAAAAGTAGTGGACGGTAGGGGATTTGAACCCCCGACCTCAGCGTTGCGAACGCCGCGCTCTCCCAACTGAGCTAACCGCCCATCTTATTGATAATCAATGAATTACGGGTTTTTGGAGTTTGTTGTCTTCTTCCATGTGACAAATAGGTGACAAATCTACCACTTTTTCGGCTTTTTTTCTACTTTTTTCGTTACTTAAAAGTTCAACTGCTTTTCTTTTTTGCTCCTGATTTGAATGTGTATAACGCTCTGTAGTTTTAACTGAATAATGGCCTAAAAGGTCTTTAACCGTAATGAGGTCAACTCCACTTCTTACTAACCTGGAGGCGAAAGTATGGCGCAAATCATGAAAAGTCAGTCCCTTTATGTTTGCTCTTCTACAGGCGTTCTCAAAGGCTCTCCTGAAATACTTTAAATGCCTCTTTTCTCCTGTTTTCTGGTCAGTATATTGAAATACAAATTCAGTGCTTCCATTTTTCTCCCTCAACAACTTCAGTTCTTCATATAAATCTTCACTAATAGGAATAATTCTCTTCTTTCCGCTTTTAGTTCTCACAACTTCAATCTCTTTGTTTCTCATATCAACCTGATCCCACTTGAGGTTGGCGACTTCAGCCTTTCTCATACCTGTTTGTAAAGCAGCAATAATAATGGGCCTTAAATGCTCTGAGCTCGCTTCTAAGAGCCTTTCTTCTTCATCTTTGCTAAGTATTCTTTCTTTTGGCTCAGGCTGCCTTAAGAATCTCACATTTCGAACCGGATTTTCATCTGCCATTTTCCAATCGATCGCAAGGTTAAAAGCCCTTTTCAATACTGATAGCTCTCGGTTAACAGTTGCCGGCTTAATTCCTTCATTTAGTCTTTTCAATTTGTATTTTTCAATTACTAAAGGGCAAATATCCTGTAAATAACAATCACCCATAAACTCACACAGATTCTTCAAGCAAGTTTCAACTCTTTTCCACGCCAAATTATTAACCTTCACATAGTTCTCTAAATACTGGACAGAAAATTCATTAAACTTAGTTTTTGACTTTTTCTGATTCAGGCCATGCTTCTTCCCGAAATTTTTTCTGATATCTGACTGCAACTCTAACAAAGCTTCCTCCCTAGATTGTGCATGTTTTACAACTTTCCTAACTCTTTCTCCATTTTCATCTTGATAATCAATACACCAGCGTTCCTTTCCTCCTTTCGTTTTTCTAATGTAAATTGTCCCAATACCATAATTCCAGCGCTTTAATTTTTTACTCAAAGCGCTCCTTCCTTTCAGGAGCATTTTATCATAGTTTTCAAGAGGAAGGTCAAGCTTTGGAAGAAATTCTGCAAATTCTATGTATTTATTTTTGTTTTTTTCTTGCCAATCTTCAATTTCTTGTTTTTTGAATCTTATAAGGCCATTAATCTTAATAAATGGAATCTTGCTTTCATCAGTCCACTTATAAATAGTTTTAGGGTGCACCTGAAGGAAGGAGCTTAATTCTTTTACAGAAAGTAGGGATTTATTCAATTGTGCACCCTAAAATTTATTTTTTTTGCCAAACGAACTCAAATCGATATTTATTTCTATTTCATTATTTCTATCCTTGTTTCCATCTGCTCCAAAATATCTATTAAAATCCGCCTCGGAGGCCTTTTCCCAGGCTTTTAAGAACACAAGTAAATCACTTCTTCTAGAACTCTTAAAGTGCCTTAAATTAGAAAACTGCGGCATGCCATTTAAAAGCATGTCCACTCTTTTGTCATGCTTCTTCTGCGCTCTATAAGTAAGGTTATGGCAGCCTCTGCACAGAAAGGAAGGACCGTCAAAAGGCATGTATAATACTGCAACCCTCTTTCTGCACTTTGGACAGAGGAACCAGTATCTAATTCCAATGCCAAGATTTGTAGGAGTTGATATAATCTCAAATGACTGAATAAATCTATCTCCTTGAGTAAACCGGAGGCTTCCTCTGGCAATAATTTCAGCCATTATTTTGCTTATCTCCGCTTTTGAGGCTTTCGAGATTGTTTCCTTTATTCTTTTCTTAATTTCTCTTATCAATCTAAAAATGCTTATTTTTATGCAGTTTTCAACTATCTCCCTACTTGAAAAATCGTATCTACCCATAATTCGCCATTAAAATATTTTTTTCTTTTTTCCTAAATCATTTGGGAATGTGGACATTTTTATTTCTCTTTCATAGCTACATCTATTGCCAGTGGAGGTGGAACTTGATCCCCTTTCCTTGTTCTCTGTATTCTCTCCAATTCATGTAGAGCTCTATACAGTCTATTTTCAAGAGTTTTCTCGTATCTAAGATAAACATTGTTGAGCTCCGCTACCTTGTCATATTTCAATCTAATACCTTTCGTTTCGTTCTCGTCTTCTGTGCTAGATTCATCTGAAAAATCAAAATCGAGAAAGGTTGAAGGTTTTATTATGAATCGAGCTTCGGCTCTAGCTGCCCGGTAAAGTCTAAGTTGATAGAGGGCAATTCTTTCCACCAAAAGAAGCTCAATTGTAGATTCCGGGTTGAACTCTGCTATTAAGCTCTTGTGAAGCTCTTCAAAGTCGTCTCTTTCTTGTTCTACAATTGCATCTGACAATATTCCATGCTTCCAAGAATTGTATTTTGACACTTCTTTTCCACTCAAAGACTTTACAATCTTGATGTCTTCTCTGTTAGGAATTGGCTGTGTTTCTGAAATATTTTTTTTCATCTTTCTCTCTCCTTCATATGTGGGTAGTCATTGTTTTTTTTTATTGTCTTTTCAATAATTTTTGCGCTAAGGGCTTTTCAGTGCGTAGAAAGGGCAAAATCAGTATAATCATGATTTCCCTCGATGTCTTTTCAATAAACTGCTTAACCCAATTCCTTTGATCACGATCTTTTAGTTCTTTCATGACTTAACCTATTTCCAAAGATTTCTTTGAATGCTTCCTCTCCACATTCAAGGCTCTTTTTTGTCTTATGCTCTAATTTCTTAAAGCCGTCTTCAAACGTTTCGCGATGTTCTTTTAGGTCTTTCTCTTTTTCCATAACTGATATTATTTTTTTATGTAGGTCTTCACTTTCCCTTTCTTTTGAAATAGTATCTTTAATAGTTTCTTTTGAGGTGTGCGCTCCATGACTTATGGATAAGTACTTGTCCATGACCTGTGGATAAGCGACTGCTCCATAATTTATGGACAAGTCCTTCCCTTTTTTAGGTTTTTCTAAGCGCGCTCCATGACTTATGGACATGTGTTTTTCTCGGGTAACTTGTCCATTACTTATGGATAAGTTCGATTTACAATATTCAGAGTGATTCCAATCACGCCACCTGGTAAAATCTTTTTGTATTTTATACACGGTCCTTCTGCCTTTTTTTCTCTTAGCTATGATAATATGCTGCCATTCTAATTGACTTATTCCATATAAAATATTTCCAACAGATTTAACCCCTGTCGCTTCTCTGAATTGCCTTTGTGAAATACCGTCTTCTTCCTTGTGCCAACCGTAAGTCTTGCGCTCAATAACCTTTAAAATCTGATTGCCTATTTTTGATATTTTTGTCCTGGCCAAAGCCTCAAAATAATCAGTAGGGATTTGAATGTAAGAATTTGTTTGATTTTTTGATTCGTTTGTTCTATCTTTCATGTATCGACTCCTCAGTCCTTGTGAGCTACCCCATTTTTGGCCAGCTACCCCTTAAATACCACTTAGAAAGACCCTTCTCCTTTTTTTCTGCCTTTTTTGACATATTTCATTAAGTTTCATGAGTTGGGATTTGTAAACATACACTGAGATTCTTTTTACTTCGAAAAAATCATGTTTTTCTTTAGAGTGTTTTCTGCTCATCTATCATTCTTTGTCGTCAGGAATTGGCCAATCTTCAGCTGCACCCAAAGCTCTAGCCAATCTCTTCTTTTGATCTAGAGTGGGCTCAAAAAGTTCCTCGACCGTCATCTCTAAAGCCTTGGCTATTGACTTCTTTTCTTCTTCGGAGGGAACTATGTAACCCCGCTCAATTCTGCTTAGTTTGGACTGGCTGATTCCTACCTCATGTGAGATTTCGTCCTGGCTTTTCCCTTTGATAAATCTAAAGACTTTCAATCTACTATTTTTTTTCATATTCTTCATAGCTCCTTCGAATAATCATTGCGTATTTCTTCATATACAGGTAAAATAACTTTGAACACTCTAGATGTCAAAAGTGTTCAAAGGAGCAACAATGAGAAATGAGCTTGAATATTTACATCTCAGTGATAGAAATAGACAAATTGAAGTCTTAGAAGAAAGAGCCCCCCATGCATTAAGGCAGCATATTAAAAAAACCTTTGATTATATAGTGGGTGAAGGAAAGAAGATAGAAAGAAATGATGATCCCAATGATGTAGAAAGAAGGATGAAGAACCTTGCTAATGAATTCGCCAGCTCAAAGCCAGAGAGTATAAATTTTGAGCCTTCTGAAGAAAGCTATATTATTTCAAGGGAATTGATTAAAGAAATTATACCGCGCATTAAAAAGTTAAGACTGGAGCTATTTAAAACAGAAGTGCCTCCTTTTCCAATTCAGAAAAAGGAGAATTTCGATAGGGCCATTGAATGGTTAAGAAAGGAAGAAAAAAAGCAATCTCTTCAATGGAAGAATACGGTTGAAAAAGAATTTGGAGGAGCCAAAAACCTGAGGAATGAAAGAGAAAAAATAGAAAAAGAAATTCATAATTTGTTAAGTAAACTTAGAAAAATTACGCCTACGAAAATATTTCCCCCTAAATATATTTCTATTCTCCTTCCTTGTCCCGGAGAAAAGGGATGGGTAAGTTATATAAGGGTTATGCCCGGCTCGTCTTTAGAGAAACTCGAAAAAACAACAAAGGAAATTGCCGAAGAAACTAATTTACAACAGGCATCTTTAGTCATGTTTACGCTTACGGGGATAAGTCCTCTTTCAGTTTCATATAGAATGAGAAAAAAAATAGGTAAAAAGAATATATTTGAGATAGAGATTTATAGGTTTTTGATTAAAAAGGAAGCAGAGGAGCTATTGAACGAAGTCAAGAAATTTTTTAAAAAAGGAAAAGACTTCATCAAAAAAGAACATGAATTTCTTTATGATATCGTAGAAAAGCAAAAGAATAAAAGGGACTACAAGGAAAAAACAAAAA
>JAYEHT010000026.1:0-5163 GCA_034659655.1 Candidatus Aerophobota bacterium
ACACATGGTGTCTATTAAAAATTTATGTATTTTTGAAGTTATTATGGACTTTTAGGAGAATATAATTCAGTTTATACAAAAACATTATCTTTTGAAAGATATCTTGTTTTCCCTCTTAATATAAATTCTCCGCATTATCGGGCTTCTCGATATCTCTAATCTTAAAATATCTGAACTAAGACAACCTAATTTCTTTTGTTTAATGAGTTCTAATGTTATCAGACATGCTTCGGATTCCAGAGCAATTCTGAGTTGAGATTTATCATCAAAAAGTCGCCCAACAACATTGGTATCAAGATAAACCCGCATATTGATTTTCCTTTAGAACCTGATTTTATTTTACTACATCGTCTTGCTTTTGTCAAAAAGTAAATCTCCAGTTTCAGGAAAACTCTTGCTAAATAGGTTGGAGAGGAATAACTCACTTTTAGAAAGATGATTTTTTTCTCTCCACAAATTGCTTTTTACGGCTCCTTCACAAGTTTTGTTCAGGGAATGCACCTCCCTTCACAGTTTGCCAGCTTTTATCTTTGTCCCAAATTCCTTCCTGAAACTGGAAAGCTATCCTTGACAGGGATTAAGAATAATGCAAGATAGTTTACAGGAGATAAAAGTGACTGCTTCATGTACAGAATAATTCCGATACGACTCTTGTATCAAAGCGTGGAAAGAAGCCAATTTTTGGGATAGGAGGGATAAAAATGGCGGAATATAAACTTAAAATTCCAAACTGGCCCGAGGATGAAAGACCGAGAGAAAAACTTCTTAAATATGGATCTTCCAAATTGAGTGACGCTGAACTTTTGGGAATCATAATTTGCAAAGGGACTCAAGAAAAAACGGCCGTTGATCTTGGAAGAGAACTCCTGATGAAATACGGGAATCTCAGGAAAATATCTACAAGAAGTGCTTTTGAATATTCTTCTATAAAAGGCATTGGCGAAGCCAAAGCTGCAATGCTTGCCTCCTGTTTTGAAATATCAAGAAGAGGCCAATCCCAACCTGAAACTCACAGAGTTATATTTAAAAAATCAGAAGATGCTGCAAGTTATTATATTCCTTTAATAGGCAGTCTCAAGAAAGAAGTTTTTAAGGTAGCACTTCTCGATGGTGCAAATAAGTTAATTAGAGATGTAACGATCTCCGAGGGAACTCTTAATACAAGCGTTGTCCACCCGAGAGAGGTATTTCGAGATGCCTTAATAGAAGCAACAGCAGGAGTAGTCTTGATTCATAATCATCCAAGCAGTAATCCGATGCCAAGCAAAGATGACATAAAAATTACCAAACAACTCATAGAAGCAGGAAAAATATTTGGAATAAAAGTATTCGACCATATAATTGTGACAAGAGATAGCTATAAAAGCTTTGTTGACGAAGGGTTAATGTAAGGAAGACTTTAATGGCGAAATACACAATAAAAGAGAAATTGATCGGGGTAGATTTAGATATTCAGAATGGAAAAATTAAGGATTTTCTCACCGGTCAGTGGATTCGTCATAATCCAGAGGAGGAAATCAGACAGATTATGATGATGAGACTGGTAAGTGAATATGAATATTCAAAAAATCAAATTACTAAAGAGTTTATGATTCAAAAGGGAAGTAAAAGAATCGGCCCTGCTGATATAGTAGTCTTTCGTGATGAGAAAAGAAAAGATCAGGAGAATATCCGGATTATTATTGAAACTAAGAGAAGAAATAGATCGGATGGAATAGAGCAGCTTAAAACCTATCTTTCTCCCTGCAAGGGGGCAAAATTTGGTGTCTGGTTTAATGGTACTGATATAGTCTACTTAGAGGTCTTAGATCATCCTCCCTATTTTCGTGAAGTTCTTAAAATTCCCAGGAAGGGCGAAACCACTATTTATCTCCCAAAGAAAAAAGACCTGAAGCCGGCTCCGGAGCTGAAAAGCGTATTTGAAACCTGCCATAATTATATCTATGCTAATGAGGGTTTGCTGAAAGAAAAGGTTTTTAATGAGGTTTTGAAATTGATCTTTATCAAAATGGTTGATGAGAAGAGCACTAATCCCAAATGTGAATTTGGAATTACCACAGAGGAAGAAAAGGAGATAAGGGAAGGTAAGCCAGGTGCTTTTGCCGAAAGAATTCTTAACCTGTATGAAAGAGTAAAGAGGGAATATAGCGATGTCTGGGACCCAAACGAAGGAATAAACTTAAAACCTATAACCCTTGCCTTTATTGTCAGTCAATTTCAGGACTACAGCTTAATTAAAACTTCTGCTGATGTGAAAGGGACTGCCTTTCAGACTTTTGTTTATGCTCATCAAAGAGGAAAAAGAGGGGAATTCTTCACTCCCTATCCAATAGTTGAACTTGCAGTCAAAATGTTAAATCCCGGGGATGATGAACTCATCCTTGATCCTGCCTGTGGTTCTGGAGGTTTTTTGACTCAGGGAATGAAATATGTCTGGGAAACTATTGATAAGAATAGACCCGATTTAGAAGAGAAAACAAAGGTAGATATGAAGGTCCGATATGCCCATACTTATATCAGGGGAATAGACATCAATCCTGACCTCGCTAAAGTGGCAAAGATGCACATGGTTCTATACGACGATGGACATACGGGAATCTGGTCCGATAACTCACTGGACGAATTTAGTGTGCTTGAAGAGATGACAATGGAACATAATCGGCCTCAGATTAAAGGAGAATGTGCAGATATAGTTATGACCAATCCTCCTTTTGGAAGCAAAGGAAAAGTTACTGATAAGAAAATCTTGAGACAATTTGAACTTGGATATAAATGGAGGCAGGATAAAGAGACTGGAAAATGGATAAAGACAAACCAATTCCGGAATGGACAGGTTCCAGATATTCTTTTCATCGAAAGATGCTTACAGCTATTAAAAGATGGGGGAAGGATGGCAATTGTTTTGCCTGATGGAAATTTAAACAATTCCTCATTGGGATATGTGAGAGAATTCATAAGTCAAAAAGCACGAATTTTAGCAGTAGTATCTATGCCTGTAGGGACATTTATGCACACGGGTGTTAATCCAAAAGCGAGCCTTCTTTTTCTACAGAAACTTGATCAGAAAGAATTGGAAAGAGTGAAGTCGAAAAATTATCCAATCTTTATGGCTATGGTAGAAAAGATTGGATACGATTTGAATTCAAAGACTCCAAAAATCCTTTATAAAAAGAACGATGAAGGAGAGCTGATAAAAGATAGAAGTGGCGAATTCTTAGTTGATACAGATGTCCCGCGGGTTATCCAATCATTTAATGAGTTTAAGAAAAGGTATACACTTACATTTTGAGTAAGTATACGGTTTATAGGGTTGAATTCCGGAGAATATCCAGAAATTGGTCACAATACGGTAGAGGAAGCCTATACTGAGTTCCGAAGTGTTAAACAGATTGTCATGAGAGAATTATAGGAATATCCCTTCGAAGAGAAACCGTTAAATACTGAGAAATTTCAGGAGTTTTAAAAATGATTGTTTCAGAAATAAGGTATGAGCGAATAAATGGAAGATTAAGATTTGACGCTGAGTACTATCAGCCTAGATTTTTAGAAATAGAAGAGACGCTAAAGCAGTCCAAATGCATTAACCTGAGAGAAATAATAAAATTCTCCAAGCTAAGAAGAGATCCAAGAAATAATCCTGATAAGGAATTTAGATATATAGATATTAGTAATATCAATATATTTACAGGAGAGATAAATTCCCAAAAACTGAAAGGTTATCAAGCTCCTTCAAGAGCAAGAAAAGTGGTTAAAGAAAAAGATATCGTTCTTTCTACAGTCAGGCCGAATAGAAATGCGGTAGCTATTATTCCAAAAGAACTGGGCGGTGAAATTTGCTCAACAGGATTTACAGTAATTAAGGCGGAAAAGATTAACCCTTATTTTCTTTTTGTCTTTTTGAAAACAAAATATACCATTGATCAACTTGTAAGGCAAGCTATGGCCTCAATGTATCCTGCTGTTTCTGAAGAAGATATTGGCTCAGTCCTTGTTCCCTTTCCCTCATCATCCTTCCAACAAAAAATAGAATCTTTAATAAAAGAAGCTTATAAGAAAAAAGATGAGGCAAATAATAAATATAAAGAGGCAGAGCAATTATTGAACAAAACATTGGGAATTGAAGATTTGGAATTAAAAGAGAATAAAATATTTGAGACAAGGTTTTCGAATATTGAAACAAATCAAAGAATCGACGCTGATTTTTATAAACCTCTTTATATTCAATCCATTGAGATACTTAAAGAAGGTGCACAAAAGGGGATATTTATTGTAAAAAGGCTTGGAGAAATTTCCAAAGTGTCAAAAGGCATAGAAGTTGGTTCTGACGCTTATACTAATAGCGGCAAGCTTTTTTTGAGGGTTTCAAATCTATCGGAAAGAGAAATTACAATTTCGGATAGCGCAGAGTTTATGAGAGAAAATTTTTATAATGAACTGAAAGGTAAATACAAACCAGAACCAGGTGAGGTTTTATGTACAAAAGACGCGACAGTGGGTATTGCCTATCCAATTGGCGAAGATTTCAACGATTTTATAATAAGTAGCGGAATTTTAAGAATAAAGCCTAGCAAAGAAATTGACCCATATTATTTGACTCTTACTCTAAATTCTATTGCTTGTAGAAGTCAAGCTGAAAGGCATTCTATCGGAGCCGTTATCAAGCATTATGCATATTCAAAAACAAAAGACCTTCTTGTCCCTATTGTTCCGCTTAAGAAGCAAAAACCCATATCTAACCTTGTAAAAGAATCCTTTGCTTTTTGCAAAGAAGCAAAAAGACTTTTAGATAAAGCCAAAAAGGATGTTGAGAATTTTATTGAAGGGAAAGGATTAATCCAGAGAAAAGAAATAGAAGCAAATTATAAGGACACAACACCATTGTTATTTCCTGAAAAGATAAAACTTACTAAATTTCCTGTTCATATAAAATATAAAGAATATCTAATGCTCGACGGCTCAAAAAAAGAATTGGTCCTACGGATAGGCGATGGGTCAATCATAAAGCGCTTTGAAAAAACCTCAATGCCTCAGAAAAAGACCGATGTAGTTTGCCCTCATTTTCTTGAACTAAAATGGGCAACAGGCTGTCCTTATGACTGCTCCTGGTGTTATCTGAAGGGAACTTTTCGATTCTTGCCGTATAAGACTAAACCCCATATAAAA
>JAYEHT010000027.1:0-24353 GCA_034659655.1 Candidatus Aerophobota bacterium
GTAATTTATAGAGAAAGAAAAAAAGTTCTCCAGGGGAAAGATTTAAAGAAAGATGTTATGGAGATGATAGAAGATACTGTGGATGAAGTAGTGAATCTGTATGCTGAGGAAAAGATTAGACCTGAAGAATGGGATACTGAAGGTCTGGTTAAAAAAGTAAATCAACTTTTCTCTCTTTCCCTCCCCCTTTATTCTTTAAAAGAGGTTTATACCAGAGAAGATATTAAAAAGAGAGTATTAGATGAAGTCCACAAAGCCTATGATAGAAAAGAGGCAAAATTAAGTGAGGAGTTAATGAGAGGATTAGAAAGGATGGTTCTCCTGCATGTTATAGATTCTCGGTGGAAGGACCATTTATATAGTATGGATAGATTAAAAGAGGGAATAGGAATGCGGGGATATGGACAAAGGGACCCTCTTATTGAATATAAAAGAGAATCCTATGAGATGTTTGAAGATTTAATTCAGCGTATTAAAGAGGAAGTGTCTGAATTTGTATTTAAACTGGAGGTTTTTAGGGAACCTTCCCCGGAAAAGGTTTTAGTAGGGAATCCTCAAGCTTCTTCAGCAAGAGTTAATCATAATAAAAATAAGAAGAGAAAGGTGAAGGTTGGGCGGAATGACCCCTGTCCCTGTGGGAGTGGGAAAAAATATAAGTATTGTTGTGGAAGAAAATAGAAGGAAAATAGAAGGAAGATAGAGAGTAAAAATGCCTGAATTACCAGAAGTAGAAACTATTAGAAGAGATTTAAAGGAGAAGGTTAAAGGTAAAAAAGTGAAGAGGGTAGTGGTTGTAAATGATAAATGTATAAAAATGCCCGATTCCAGAGAATTTATTTCAGGAATAGAGGGAAGATTTTTCCAGCAGATTAACCGGAGAGGTAAATATTTAATCATCGGGTTAGATTCGGGTGACAATCTTGTTATTCATTTAAAACTGACGGGAAGATTAATCTATTCTCTAAGAGAAAAAAAACTAAATTATAGCAAAATAATCTTTGTTTTTTACGATTCTACTCAACTTATCTTTACTGATATGCGGGGTTTCGGAAATGTCTGGTTGCTTTTTGATAAAGAGTTTCAAAGAATACCCTCTTTAAATAATTTGGGTCCCGAACCCTTAGAGAAAGGGTTCACCTTAAATAAATTCAAGAAGATTCTTAAAGGAAAAAGAAGCGATATTAAGAGTCTTTTAATGAATCAGGGATTTATTGCGGGAATTGGCAATGTTTACTCTCAGGAAGCGCTCTTTTTATCAGAAATTCATCCAAAGAGGAAAGCTCTGAGTTTGCGTGATGAGGAGATAGATAGGTTATACAATAATCTTAGAGGTATTCTTGATGAAGCTATCTCCTATCGGGGTTCTTCAGTAGATGCTTATGTAGACCTACAGGGAGAAAAAGGGGAGTATGAGCCTCATCTGATGGTTTATGGACGGAAGGGAAAAAAATGTTTTCAATGCGGGACAATTATTCAAAAGATAAGTATTAAAGGGAGAGGAACATATTTTTGTCCTAGCTGTCAAAGCTGACGCCGTAAGGAGGTTTTAATGTTTAAAAATTTAAAGAAATTTAAGTTTTTTGTTATTGTGGGGGTAACTATTTTAGGGTTAGGGATAGCTGGTTTACTCTATTTTAACTATCCTTCCAGAGCGTCTAATGTTGTAGAATTAAAGGGGCCTCTTTATCAGGAGAGCGTAGAACCTCATCCGACTACTCCGGACAGTTTAGAAGGAAAAATTGTGGAGGTTGTGAAAAAAGTAAGCCCGGCAGTGGTAAGTATAAGCACAGAGAGGATGGTAAGAACGGGAGGAACCTTTTTTGATTTTCCTTACGGGGGAGAGGAACTTTTTGATGAATTTTTCAAACGGTTTTTCGAGCAATTCCCCCAAAAAAGTTTTAAACAGAGAGGATTAGGCTCGGGGATGATTATCAATGAAGATGGCTATATCTTAACCAATGCCCATGTTATTTACAAGGTTGATAGGGATAAGATTGTGGTTACTCTTGCCGATGGCCGGAGTTTAAAGGCTGAGGTTATAGGCACAAGCGAAGAAAAGGATATAGCTGTCCTTAAGATTGAAGGGGATAATCTTTCTGTAGTAACTTTTGGTGATTCCGATGATTTAAATATAGGCCAGTGGGCTATCGCTATTGGCAATCCTTTTGGCTTTGCTTTATCTCAATTGAATAAGAAGTATGAGCCCACAGTAACCTTAGGAATAATTAGTGCTACAGAGAGGGCTATTCAAGCGAGAGGAGCAGGAGGAGAGGCGAGAACTTATGCCAGTTTAATTCAAACTGATGCCGCTATAAATCCGGGTAATAGTGGAGGACCCCTGATAAATATTTATGGTGAGGTTATCGGGATTAATACCATGATTCTATCACCCTCTCAAGGTTCGGTTGGTATCGGTTTTGCCATTCCCATTAATAAAGCTAAGACCCTTTTGAAGAGTCTGAGAAAATATGGAGAGATAAGACAACCCTGGGTAGGCATCTGGATGCAAGAGCTTACCTCTGAGCTCTCTGAAAAGTTTGGGGTAGAAAAAGGAGTCTTAATCAGTGGGGTAGTGGAGGGAAGTCCTGCTGAGAGAGCAGGACTTCAGCCAGGAGACATTGTCCAGAAAGTAAATGGCAAATCTGTTGATTCTCCTTTGGAGCTGAGAGAGGAGGTATTAAATAAGAAAATTGGCGAGAAGATAAACTTAATCCTTATTAGAAAAGGAGAAGAGATTGTTATTTCGCTAACCACTGCTCAAAAACCCGAGGAAATTTCTGAGCTAAAATTAATGGAGAACAAAGAAGAGAAACTTCTGGGAATGAAAGTTTCCTCTGTTACTCCCCAGTTAAGGGAAAAATATAATATAGGCGAGGATGAGGAAGGGGTGGTGATTACAGAAGTAAAAGAAGGAGGTCCTGCAGAAAACGCAGGGCTTACTCCAGGAGATACAGTAAGAGGTGTTAACAAAAAGTTAGTTAAGAACTTAAGCGATTTTAGAGAAGCTATTCAGGATGTTGAACCGGGAGATATAGTCTACCTTAAAGTAAAACATGGAATATGGAGTATGGATATTGCCCTTCAGGCTCAAAGAAAGTAAGAGATGGATAATTCTATAAAAGAGTTAATAAAAGCTTCGTTACGGGAAGGCTGCAGAAACTTTAAAAAAATAGGGATTTCCGGGAAGCATCTTCCCCCTATCTTTATTAGCCAGCCAAAGAGAAAAGAATGGGGAGACCTTTCTACAAATCTCCCCTTTTTATTACAGAAAGAGAGCGGGAAGGACATCTCGAAGATAGGAAAGCTGTTGGTCTCCTGGCTTGAAAATGAGGATTTTCTTGCGCGGGCAGAGTTTATTTCTCCGGGGTTTATAAATCTCTTTATTGCTCCCTCCTACTTAAAGCAGACTATTAAAAAGATAATCGTCCAGAAGGAAAAATTCCCCCGGTTTTCTTTTGGAAATGGAAAGAGGGTCCAGGTGGAGTTTGTTTCAGCTAATCCCACCGGTCCTCTTCATGTCGGCCATGGCAGAGCAGCGGCTTTAGGAGATAGTTTAGCCAATATTCTCGAGAAGGCAGGATATAAAATAGAAAGGGAGTATTACATTAATGATGTAGGAAGCCAAATAGAGAGGTTGGCGCGCTCGGTTTGGGCTCGCCTGCAGGAAGTAGAGGGAGCAGGAGTTCCTTTTCCTAATGATGGATATAAAGGACTTTACTTAATAGATATAGCCAAAGAAGCAAAAGATGCTTTTGGGGAAAAACTCAAGCACGAGGAGAGTAAGCAAAAATTATTTGACCTGTTGGGTAAATTTACCGTAGCAAAGATCTTAAAAGAAATCAAAAAGGATTTAGATGAGTTTGGAGTAAGATTTGATAGATGGTTTAAAGAATCGAGTTTATATGAAAATGGAGAAATTCCCCGAACTATCTCCTCTATCAAAGATAGAGGTTATGTTTATGAGAAAGGTGGTGCTCTCTGGTTTAAAACCTCCCCGTTTTTGAAAGATGAGGAAGATAGAGTTCTTAAACGTAAAAGTGGGGAGTATACTTATTTTGCCAGCGATATCGCTTATCATCGGGTTAAATTCTCTCGAGGTCTTCATCAGGTTATCGATATCTGGGGTGCTGATCACATAGGATATGTTCCCCGGATGAAGGCAGCAATTCAGGCATTAGGTTATCCTGAAGGGTCTTTACAGGTGATTATCTATCAATTTGTGAATTTGAAAAGAGGAGAAAAGAGTATTTCTGCCTCTACTCGGGAAGGAGAATTTGTCTCTTTAAGAGATGTTTTAAGAGAAGTAGGCAGGGATGTTGCTCGTTTCTTTTTTCTTTCCCGCACCCAGGATTCTCATCTCGATTTTGATTTAGATTTAGCCAAGAAACAGAGTCCTGAAAATCCTGTATTTTATATTCAGTATGCTTATGCGCGAATATGCAGCATTTTAAGAAAGGCAGAGTCCAAAGGAATAACCATAAATAACCTTGAGGAAGCAAAACTTGATTTGTTAGTGGCCCCCGAAGAGAGAGAACTTATGAGAGAGCTGGCTCTTTTGCCTGACCAGGTGAGGGAAGCAGCAGAAAGTCTGGAACCTCATCGTCTTACCACCTATCTCCAGGAGCTAGCTTCTCTATTTCACCAATTTTATACTCGCCACAGGGTTATAAGTAAAGATAAAGATTTAACCTTTGCTCGCCTTACTTTAATAAAAGCTGTCAAGCTCGCCATTAAGGATGTCCTTGGCTTGTTAGGTATCTCTGCTCCGCAAAAGATGTAAGTGAATATCGCTACGTCCTCTAATCCTGCTCTTCTGGTTTCTCTGGTTTTCCCTTTAATCCTTTAATCCTCTAATCCTGCTTTTTATTAGCTTCCTAAAAAGTGAAGGGCTATTTCAAAGTAAATTATTAAGGAGATTATGTCTACGATAGAGGTAATTAAAGGACCGGAGATGAGAGCAGGGTCAACTCCTATACGCTTGAGGAGTAGGGGCAGAGTAGAGCCCAAGCAGGTAGCAATAATTACTGTAATAATCATAGTTAAACTTACAGTGAGTGAGACAAAGGGATTTCCCTGTAAAAGCACGGCTCTAAGGAGGGCTACTATGCCCAGAATAACACCAACCATTATACCAATAATAAATTCTTTTTTGATTACTCTCCATATATCTTTTAATCTAACCTCTCCTGTGGCTAAGCTTCTTACCATTACTGTTGCTGCCTGAGTCCCTGTGTTCCCTCCTGTATCCATAATCAAGGGAACAAAGAAGGAGAGGGCGATTGCACTTCTTACGATGAAAGAATAATTTTTAAGGATACTTGCAGAAAAAAAATCCATAATAACAAATATTAATAGATAAAGAGCCCTATGTTTAGCAATAAAAGATGGCTTCATTGATGTATAGTTTTCTATATGTTTTCCGGCTGCGCTTATTTTATACATATCTTCGGTATTCTCTTCTTTAATAACATCTATAATATCATCTACGGTAATAATTCCCTTCATCTCTCCATTGTCTACAACAGGCAGAGCTACTAGATCATATCTGGCAATTTCTCTGGCTACCTGTTCCTGGTCCATATCTATAGGAATGGTGATGAGTCTGGTATCCATAATCTCATTTATTCTTTTTTTAGGTTCGGCTAATACTAAATCTTTAAGAGATACTACTCCCACCAATTTATTTTTTTTGTTTAGGACGTAAATATAATAGACCATCTCTAAATCTTTCGCTGTCTTTCTTAAATTATTTAATGCTCCTCCTGCAGTTATATTCTCTTTGACATGAGCAAAATCTGTAGTCATTCTCCCGCCGGCACTATTTTTATCATACCCCATCAATTCTCTGGTCTCTCTGGCTTCCTCTTTCTCCATAATGTTGAGGAAACGGACTACCATCTCTTCCGGTAACTCTTCAAAGAAGTCCACTCTTTCATCGGGAGCAAGCTCGTCTAAAATGCCTCTTTTCTGTTTTTCATCAATTGCTCCAATTAAAGCGAGTTGTTCTTCTTTATCCATTTTTTCAAAGATATCAGCAGCAAGGTCTATATTGCATAAAGAGAAAAGATAAACCTCCTCTTTCAAGTTAAAGTTTTTTAGCATTTCTGCTATTTCAATAGGCTCATATTCCTGGAAAAGAAATCTCAGCTCATCTTTTTTACCTTGAGAGAGAAACTCTTTTATCTCTGGTAATATTAAAGATATTCGGGAAAATTTATCTGCCATATTTCTCACCTCCCCCTATTATTGATTTTAACAAATTTTTAGAAACAAAGCAAATTTTTTGACTTATTTCTTAAATCTGATACGGTAAAAGTGGAAATTTGAAAAAATGAGGGTAGAAGAGAGAAAGAGATTAGAGGAAATTTTACAAAAGGGAGGAAAAGAGCTGGGAATTATCTTTTCTCTCTCGCAAATGAAGGATTTTTGCATCTATCTTGAGGAACTAAAGAGATGGAATGAAAGATTTAATCTTACAGGGATAAAAAAAGATGAAGATATAATAAGCAAGCATTTTCTCGATTCTCTTTCGTGCGAGATGTTAATGGAAAGTTTTGATAGCAAAATGATTGATATAGGCACAGGAGCCGGCTTTCCCTCTCTCCCTTTAAAGATTCATCGTCCTCAGATCTCTCCCACCTTAGTAGATTCTAATCGAAACAGAATTATTTTTCTTAATTATTTAGTAAGCACCCTAAGATTAAAGGGAGTGAGAATAGTCAGGTCGCGAGCGGAAGATTTTGCAAAATGCAATGAAAGGGAGAGCTATGATTATGCAGTTTGTCGTGCTCTAACTAAATTGAGAGTGACCTTAGAGTATAGCTTCCCCTTTCTTAAGGTAGGTGGATATCTTATTGCTCAAAAAGGGAGCACCGCCGAAGAAGAGATTAGGGAAAGCCGGAAGGCTTTATCTATTTTAGGAGGAGAAGTTAAACAGATTATCCACTTTAATCTGCCCATCACAGGGGAGGGAAGAGTTTTAGTTAAAATTAAGAAAGTAGAGTCCACTCCTTTGAAGTATCCTCGGCGTGCAGGTGTTCCTTTAAAAAGAGCCTTGTAGGAGGAAAGAAAGGATTAAAGGATTAAAGGGAAAACCAAAAAAAACCAAAAAAAACCAGAGAAACCATGACTACCAGACTATAGGACGAAAAGACTAAAAGAGGATTAAAAAATGATGGAAATAGCTGTAAAAGCTGCTAAAGAGGCAGGGAATATATTATTAGATAATCTGGGAAAAATTAAAAAAATAGAGACGAAGAGACAGAATAATATTTTATCTCTTGTAACCAATGTAGACATAAAGGCGGAGGAGAAAATATGTCAAATAATCAGAGAGGCTTATCCTGAGCATGATATTCTTTCTGAGGAGAGAGTAAAGGTGAGTAAAAACTCTGATTATAAGTGGATAATAGACCCTTTAGACGGTACTCATAATTATATCAGGGGTATACCCTTTTTTGGTATTTGTATAGCTCTTGCTTACCAGGAAGATGTATTATTGGGAGTTATTCATCTCCCCCTTTTTAATGAGATGTTCAAAGCCGAGAAAGGCGAAGGAGCTTATCTAAATAAGGAAAAAATTAAAGTATCCAGAAGAGCTTTAAAAGAGAGTGCTCTAGTTTATGATAGCGACCTTCATCTCTCCAGAGCTATTATGCTTGACTCTCTTAACAGGTTAGCGGGTAGAGTTTTTAATGTGAGGATGTTTGGCTCTTCTGCCCAAAATCTCTCCTTTCTTGCCAGAGGTTGTGTAGATTTAGTTATAGAATATCATGATAGTCCCTGGGATTTTTCTGCAGGAGCTCTACTGGTTGAGGAAGCAGGAGGCAAAGTGACAGATTTTGAGGGGGACAAGTGGAAGCCAGAGATAGGGAAATATATCGCCTCTAATGGTAAGATTCATGATGAGGTTTTGAAAATACTGAAACCAGAAATACAGGATTAAAGGATTAGAGGATTAGAGGGAAAAACCAGAGAAACCAGAAGAACCAGAAAAACTAGAAGAACCAGAAGAATCAGATTAGAGGGTAAAAAACAGTGAGAAATGAAAATGGCTTTAAGCAAAGGAGCATGTATTGATGAATTTAGAAGAATTAGCAAAGAAGGCTTTTCTTGTGGGAGGTGAAGAATTACAGGGATTAATTACCTCAGTTAAAAAAAACCTTCGGGAGGAAAGGGCTGTTCAAAAGATGAATAATTTAAAGATTGAAGAAGGGTTAATTCATCTTCCACCCGAAGGGGTAGCCATTGTAGTGGGGGATTTACATGGAGATTTAGAAAGTCTCATATTTATTTTAAAAGAGAGCGGGTTTATAAAAAGAGTTAAAAGAGAAAAGATATTTATAGTTTTTCTTGGAGATTACGGAGATAGAGGGGAGAGGTCTATCGAGGTTTATTATCTGGTTTTAACTCTTAAAAGTGTATATCGGCAAAATGTTATCCTTTTAAGAGGTAACCATGAGGGACCCAAGGACCTTGGGGTTAGCCCTCATGACCTGCCCTATTTTTTTCAGGAAAGATACGGAGAAAAATGGGAGAGGATCTATGTTAGTTTGCGGGAACTATTCGATTTTTTATCTCACACTGTTATTGTTAAGGATAAATATTTAATGCTTCATGGAGGACTACCCGAAAATATCTCCTCAATTCATGATATAGCTTACGCTTATCAGAATCACCCTGATAAAAAGGATTTGGAAGAGATTCTATGGAGTGACCCTGCGGAAACAGAGGGAAGTTATCCCTCTCCAAGAGGAGCAGGAAGAATCTTTGGTAAAGATATAACTATGAAGATACTGGATAAATTGAATGTTAAAGCTCTTATAAGGAGTCATCAGCCCTGTGACGGTGTCCTTGTGAATCACAAAGAGAGAGTGCTTACTCTATTTTCTCGAAAAGGGCCTCCTTATTATAACTCTTGTGCAGCTTACTTAGAAATAGATTTATCCAGTGAGGCAAAGAGCGCTCGCCAGTTGGCAAAAGAGGCTCATAAGTTTTAATTAAGAATGAAAAGAGAACTATTCCATTTTAATCAGGAAAAGAGTGTAAGAAAGCAGGCTCCTCTGGCGGATCGCATCCGGCCAACTTCGCTGGATGAGTTTGTGGGACAGGAGGATATTGTAGGTAAAGGGAAAATTTTGCGAAAAATGATGGAGGAGGATAAATTAGCCTCTCTCCTCTTCTGGGGGCCTCCCGGTTCGGGGAAGACGACTTTAGCTCGCATTATTGCTCATTTTACTAAATCACACTTTATTCGGTTTTCTGCAGTCACCTCAGGCATAGCTGAGGTTAGAAAAGTGGTGAAAGAAGCTCGGGTTAGATTAGAAATGTATGGCCAGAGAACAATTCTTTTTATTGATGAGATTCATCGGTTTAATAAGGCTCAACAAGACGCTTTTCTTCCCCATATCGAGGATGGAACCATTACTTTAATTGGTGCCACCACAGAGAATCCCTCATTTGAGATTATTGGGCCCCTTCTTTCCAGAACCAGAATTTTTACCTTAGAAAGATTGAATCCGCAAGAGATCAAAAAGATATTAACCCGGGCTATGAAGGATAAGAGAAGAGGATTGGGTGAATACAAAATAGAGGTTGAGCCTGAAACTTTAAACTTGATTATTGAGGGCTCAAATGGAGATGCTCGTATAGCTTTAAATATATTAGAGATAGCCACTAATGTTACCAGGCCAGGTAGAGAGGGTATACGCTCAATTAATCTAAAAACGGTGAAGGAAGTTTTCCAGAGTAGGACTCTATTATATGATAAAAAGGGCGAGGAACATTATAATGTTATCTCTGCTTTCATTAAGTCTATGCGGGGATCCAATCCTGATGCTGCTCTCTACTGGCTGGCTCGGATGATTGAAGCTGGAGAAGACCCTCGTTTTATTGCCCGTCGACTGGTTATCCTTGCCTCAGAGGATATAGGCAATGCTGACCCCCAGGCTCTCTCAGTGGCTGTTGCAGCAGCACGAGCAGTAGATT
Organism: Candidatus Aerophobota bacterium; assembly: GCA_034659655.1. Taxonomy (GTDB): domain Bacteria; phylum Aerophobota; class Aerophobia; order Aerophobales; family JAGGXI01; genus JAGGXI01. The sequence goes on from JAYEHT010000027.1 coordinate 9,988, forward strand.
TTGTAGGTATGCCCGAAGCACAAATCAATTTAGCCCAGGCGGCTACTTACTTAGCTTCTGCTCCTAAATCCAATGCTTCCTATAAGGGTCTTTTGGAAGCCAAGGAAGATGTGAGAAAAAATCTGAATTTACCGGTCCCCTTGCATCTGCGCAATGCTCCTACCACTTTAATGAAAGAGTTGGGCTACGGCAAGAATTATAAGTATCCTCATAATTTCCCTCAGGGTAAAGTAGACCAAAAATACCTACCGGAAGGACTTGAAAAAAAGAAGTACTATAAACCCTAGGAGAGGAAAATTTTTGGGCAGGCTATTGAGAAAACCTATTTTTATGCCATTTAACAAATTTTTTGATTCCTTCCTCTATTCCCACCTTTGGATTGTAACCGAGCAGCTTTTTTGCTTTAGTGATATCAGCGTATGTAATGGGAACATCTCCTGGCTGTTCTAATGTCCGGTTGATTTTTGCTTTTTTTCCTAAAGCGGATTCTATTAAAGAGACTAAATTCTTTAGTTCAACAGGCTTAGAGCTCCCAAGATTAAAAATTTGAAAATCAAATTTTTGCTTTAAGGTGCTCATAATTCCCTCAATAACATCTGAAATAAAGGTATAATCTCTTTTTGAATGTCCATCTCCAAAGATAGGTATCTTGCAATTTTGGTCGATTAATCTGGTGAATTTATAAATAGCCATCTCTGGTCTTTGACGCGGACCATAAACTGTGAAAAGTCTTAAACAAATAATGGGAATTCCATACAGATGGTGATAGGTATAGCAGATAAGCTCGCCGGTTTTTTTGGTAACTGCGTAAGGAGAAATAGGATAGCTTAAGCTATCATTCTCTGAGAAGGGAAGTTTAGTGTTCACTCCATATACAGAGGAAGAAGAAGCAAAGATAAAATTTTTAAGATTTTTATTCTTGCAGACTTCTAAAAGGTTTAAGGTGCCTTTAACATTTACCTCTTCGTATACTACGGGATTCTTTATAGAAGCTCTTACTCCTGCTCGGGCTGCCAGATGAACCACCTGGGTAATCTCATTTAATTCGAAAATTTGCTCAAGAGCTTTTTTATCCCTTATGTCCATTTCTAATAATTTTAAATGGGGATTGCTTAAATGATTTTTTAAATTGTCTCTTTTGATTTGAGGATTATAAAAATCATCAAAATTATCAACAACTATTACTTCTTCTTTTTCTTCCAGTAATCTATCTACTAAATGAGAGCCGATAAAACCTGCTCCTCCTGTAATGAGAATCTTTTCTGCTTTGCAAGATTCCATTTATTTTATCTCCTTTCTTCTCCTCGACCTTTTAAAATATCAATAGCATGAGGGAGAGCGGGAAGGATTAGCTCCAGACACTCTTTAACTCCTTTTGGGCTGCCGGGTAGGTTAATAATGAGACTCTTTTTCCGTACTCCTGCGGTAGCTCGGGAGAGAATACTGTGAGGAGTAATTTTATAGCTTTTTCCTCGCATCACTTCTCCAAAACCGGGAACCTCTTTCTCTATCACATCTCTTGTAGCTTCTGGAGTACTATCACGAGGAGAAAGTCCTGTCCCCCCACTAGTTAAAACTAAATCTATTTTTAAGCAATCAACCATCTCTTTAATGGTTTGTGAAATCAGATTTCTCTCATCGGGAATAATCCTATATTCAGCTACTTTTCCTAAACTTTTTACCCCTTCTTTAATCACAGGTCCACTCTCATCCTCTCTCTCCCCCCGACTGCATCTATCGCTGACAGTGATTATCCCAATACTAATTCTCATTTTCTCTTTACCCCGTTAGATAGATATCTAATAGGGTTTACCTCAATTACATCTCCTGCTCTAACTTTACCTCCCTTTAAAACCTTTGTAAAAATTCCCTCCTCAGGCATAATGTAACTACCAAATCTTTTATAAATTTCGTAATAATTAGGGCATTCTTTACCAATTTGAGTAACTACCAGCCGCACTTTATTCCCAATCTTTATCTCATCCCCTATCTTAAGCTCTTTTAAATTTACATCTCTGGTGGTTATATTTTCAGCAAAGTCCCCCGGCTTAAAGTTATGTTCTTTAGAGATAGCATTCTCTTTCTCAATATTTTCCCAGGATATAAGACTTACCTGTTTATACCGGTGTCCACTGTGAGCATCTCCTACAAATCCATACTCCTGCTTACAGTAGCCTTCTTCTATCGGTTTTTTGCCGGTTCCTTTCTCCTTGCTAATATTAATGGAAAGCACTCTTCCCTTCATTTAATCCTCCAATTCTGCCTTATAGTCCTGTAGTCATGGTTTCTCTGGTTTTCCTGGTTTCCCCTTTAATCCTCTAATTCTTTAATCCTTTAATCCTGCTTTTCTTCCCTTTACTCCTTCTCTCACTTCTCACGTTTCACTGTTTTGCCCTTTCGGATCTAAACAAAAATCTTTTTTGTTATGATTTTTGACCGAGATCATTTCTTCATTGGTAGTTATATCTATTTTTCTTCCAGTGTCAATTCTTCTATCTTTTGAGCATACAAGAAAGTGTTGGTTTAGAGGTTTATACAGGTATCGAGGGACTTTCCCCGAAGGAGCCTTATAGGAGCTACCTTAACGAGTCTTTGAGTTGAGGAAAAAGAAAAATTTATGTTTGAGGAGCAAAGCGACGAGTTGCTTTGCCTATTTTTAAGGGGGAGCAGCGTAAGAAGAGAGGGGGAAATGCGGAGCATGTCCCCCTCAAGACGAATTAATTTTTTCCCGTAGCTAAGAAGACGAGCAGAAACAGTCCAAAGCGGATATACTCTGGCGGTGAGGGAAAAGTCCCGAGAGGTATTATTGACAAAAAGAAAAAATGTGTTAACAATTAGCAATGAAATTAGGCCTTAAGAAAAGAGCTAAAAATAAGGCCGGGAGGTGGTGAGAAGCAGGAGGCCGTTAGCTGGGAGAAATGAAAAACGCCTATATAAAGGAGTGATAATATGCGGATCTTAAGTCCGATAGAACTCGAGGATATTCTTGTCGGCTGCACCATTCTGGGAACAGGCGGTGGGGGAAGTCTGACAGAGGGGCTCGGACTCATAAAAGGGCTTGTAGAGAAAGGAAAGGAATTCAAGCTTGCCAGGCTTAAAGAGCTGGATCCTGAAATGTTGATAGGCTCGCCCTATTACTGCGGCTCAGTCTCTCCTGAGGAGGAGGAAGGTCCAGCAGGGATGGTTGCACTCAGGGCATTTGAAGTCTTAGAGGAGTATTTAAATGAGGATTTCAGGGGGGTTATTGCCGCAGAGCTCGGCGGGTTTGCCACCGCTGGAGCCCTGGCGGTAGCGGCGGAGAAGGCTCTACCCCTCCTGGATGCAGATGCTGCTGGACGGGCAGCTCCTGACCTCCAGTGCTCCATCTTCTATGTAAAGGGGGTCCCGATTGCCCCTATGGGTATAGCCAGCCCGATGGGTGATTTAATGATCGTAAAACACGTCCGGGATGATCGAAGAGCCGAGGAGATCATCAGAAGGATCGCTGTGGTTAGCGGGAATATGCTCGGCGTCTGCGATCACCCTACCAGGGTGAAGGTATTGAAAGAGGCATCTATACCTGATACAATCTCTCTGGCAGAGGCGATTGGAGCTTCCCGCAGAAAGGGAATTGAGAAGGGGATGGACCCCTGTACAGCGGTGGCAACCACGGGTCAAGGTTTCCTCCGTTTCCGGGGCACAGTGGAAAAGCACAGCTGGAGGGACGAAGAAGGATTTACTATAGGTGAAATCGAAATGAAAGGTATTGAGGAGTATAAGGGGAAGAAGTATAAAATCCGGTACAAGAATGAAAATATCATCTCCTGGAGGGATGGGGAGGTGGATCTGACCGTTCCCGATCTTATCTCAGTCCTGGAAAGGGATACCGGCATGCCCATCACTAACCCAAACTGTGATAAAGGTAAGCATGTTACAGTAATCGCCTTCCCTGCTCCTGAACAGTGGCGAACCCCCGATGGTATAGCCGCCTTTGGCCCTAAGTGTTTCGGCTACGAGGAGGAATTCATCCCGGTTGAAAGGAGAGCAGGATGAGGGTCCTGGTCATCAATCCCGTAACGACTAAGGAATGGCTCAAAGAGGATAGGGAGTATCTCCAGGGGATTGCTGATGAGACAACGGAGGTGGAGATTGTAGGAATAGAGAAGGGCCCGAAGTCGATCGAGACATTTCATGATGCAGTATACGCTGGGCCAGAGATACTAAGGCTGGTTAAGGAGAAAGTTAGCTCAGTCGAGGCGATTATGATCAATTGCTTTGCCGACCCCGCTGTGGATGCTAGCAGGGAAATTACCGATAAAGTCGTTCTTGGCCCGGCAGAGACATCCATGTCTGTAGCTCTTCATCTGGGCTTCAGGTTTTCAGTCATTTCTACCTTTGCAAATACAGCTCCCTGGGTCAGGCTGCAAGCGAGGAAATTCGGGGTTGAGTCAAGACTCGCTTCGGCTATCGGTGTGGATATCCCTGTCTTGGAGCTGGAGAAAGATTCCCAGAAGACAGTTGATGAGATACTCAGAGGTGCAGAGAAGGCGATCGAGCTGGATGGAGCGGAGGTGATCATCCTGGGCTGCACCGGGATGGCTGGACTGGCCCGGAAGGTGAGGGAGAGGCTTGATGTGCCTCTTATTGAACCGGCCGGGACTACCTTGAAGATGGCGGAGCTTCTGGTCAAGCTGGGTTTGCGACATAATCGAGGAAGATTATATCTCACCCCTTCCTTTGATAAGATAGAGGGGTATGGATGAGCTATTATATAAAAGGGGGTGGTAGAAGGCTAACATAAAACAGAAGATCAATTTAAACCAATATTTTAAAAGGAGGGATTCGGATGTTTAAAGAAAAAGGTAAGGTTAGTTTACTTGTTTTTATAGGTCTTTCTCTGTTGATAGTTACTCTTTTCGGTTTCCTCACTTCAGCCTCCGCAGAGCAGCCTCAGATTGCTGTCTACGCATATAGCGCTGAAGTGATGATCGGCTGGGACCCGAGTGATGCTTTTTCTGATGAGATAGTAGTTATGAATAATGTATATGAGAGACTACTCGACTATGATCCCTTTAAGGATGAGTTTAAGCCTGTATTAGCAACGAGCTATGAGAAATCGGCGGATGGTAAGACCTGGACCTTTCACCTTAGAAAAGGAGTGAAATTTCATACCGGTGGGGAGATGGATGCAGATGCGGTTAAATACTCGATTAATAGAACAATAGATAGAGGGAAAGGAGCTGCCTTTATCTGGGATTCGGTTGATCGGATTGAGGTGGTTGACAAATATACGGTCAGATTTCACCTGAAGTATCCTGCTGCATTAGACCTGGTAGCTGCAGCCGGATACGCCGCCTATATCTTCGACCCCGATTCTGCGGACCATGACTGGTTTACAGCAGGTCACGATGCCGGGAGCGGGCCGTACACATTTGAGAGCTACGAGGGAATAACACGAATGATCCTCAAGAGATTCGGTGATTACTGGGGCGGCTGGGAAGGAAAACACTTTGATAAGATAGCCTTCACGACAGTGCCTGAACCATCCACCCGAAGATTGATGATCGAGTCTGGTGAGGCAGACTTTAGCAATAGATTACCGATCACGGAGATCGAAGCGTTGAAAGGCAAGCCAGACGTTGAGATAGTTAAAACTCCCTCATACCAGAACCTCGTTGCCCAGTTCAACACAGAGAAGCCTCCACTTGATAACAAGCTGGTTCGGAAAGCCCTGGCTTACACAATACCTTATAAAGACATCGTGGAAGGGGTTTTAAGAGGATATGGAAGACAGTCCAGGGGAGTAATACCTTATGGCCTGTGGAGTTATTCGGAAAGGGTGAAGCAGTATACCCTCAGCGTTGAGACTGCCAGGGCACTCCTGAAAGAGGGGGGATACCCTGAGGGTGGATTCAAATTGCTCCTTACATATGTTGCCGGGGATGCGCAGGAGAGAAGGGTTGCAGAGCTATGGAAAGAGCAGCTGGCCAAGCTGGGGATCGAGCTGGAGATAAGAGGGATGCCCTGGGATCCCCAATGGGCACTTGCCAGATCACCTGATCCTGCCTCAAGACAGGATATATTCGTTATGTATTGGTGGCCGGATTACACACATCCGCACAGCTTTATGCTTTCCCTGTTTGGAACAGAGGAGGAAATTTCCTTTAATCTGGATTACTATAGCAATCCACTCTATGATAATCTGATTGATGAAGCAATGAGACTTTCTGCGACAGATAGAGAAGAGGCTGCCAATATATACATTGAAGCCCAGAACATCTTAATGGAAGACACTCCGGGTTTATCCATCTACGATATGGAATATGTTCGACCAAAAAGAGCATCTCTCAAGGGATACATCGATAACCCTGCCTATCCGCATGTCGTATTCTGGTACGATTGCTACAGGGAGTAATGCGAGAGTAGCAGAGGGCAAGGAGTATTGCTCCTTGCCCTTGCTTTTTTACAACTTTTTGCAACAGGTAAGATTTCCTAAAAAAGGAACAACAAAAACTTAGTGTTCTCGGCGTGCTCTGCGGTGAAATATGATAAGGCTGCATAATTACGTTTTGAATTTTGGATTTGTTTAGGATTTAGTGTTTAGCAGTTAGGAGCAAAGCTATGTTATCTTATATTATCCGGCGATTACTTCTTGCTATAATTGTAATAATTGGCGTCTCTATTCTCACCTTCCTGCTCACCCGGGTAGTGCCATCCGATCCAGCCGCCAGATGGGTCGGCCCCCATGCCAGACCAGAGCAGGTAGCCAGGGCGAGAATTGAATTAGGACTGGATAAGCCTCTCTATGTGCAATATTATAAATATGTAAAGGATCTCCTTCGTGGTGACTGGGGAACCTCTATCCGCACACACCAGCCGGTCTTAAGGGAAATATTCACTTACCTGCCCGCCTCGCTTGAGTTGATCATCTTTGGTATGTTCATCGCCTTTATTCTTGGAATACCATTGGGGACCTTATCCGCTGCCAGGAGTGGTAGAATGCCGGACCACCTTAGCCGGGTTTTCTCCGTCGCAGGGGTCGCTCTGCCGACCTTCTGGTTAGGAATGATCCTTCAGCTCATATTTTTTAAGGAGTTAAAATTATTTCCACTGGCAGGGCGTTTAGATATGATAACCAGTTTGATCTCCCCCATCAAACGCGTGACGGGATTTTATCTGCTTGATTCCCTGATCACTGGTAATTTTACAGTGTTTAGGAAGGCTCTTTCACACATTGTCTTACCAGGGATCACGCTTGCTGCCTATCCTCTGGGGCTGGCGACCCGTATGACCCGAGCTACAATGTTAGAGATATTGGGTGAAGATTACATCAGAACGGCGAGGGCTTATGGACAACATGAGGTAAAAATTTTGGCTGTATACGCCCTCCGCAATGCCTTAGGACCAGTGATCACAGTGGGTGCTTTGACCTTTGCCTATTCATTGGTTGCCACCTTTCTCATTGAGTCCGTATTCGCCTGGCCAGGGCTAGGATATTATGCCTCTAATGCTATTATGACCGTAGATTATCCAGCAATTATGGGTGTAACTCTATTGATTGCCTTCGTCTATGTTTTATTGAATCTCGCTGTAGACATAGCCTTAGCTTTTTTAGACCCCCGAATTAGGATCGGCTAAAGATGCTTGGGAGATTAACTTACAGCTTTCGCCTTGCAAGGAGGAATCCCTTAACAGCGATGGGGCTATTAGTTGTCCTCCTCCTGGTCCTGGTGGCCCTTCTGGCTCCCTGGATAGCTTCCTATCCCAAAGATATAGGTGCAACCCATATCGAGGAGAGGTTCCTTTCGCCCAGTCTCAACCACCCGTTCGGCACCGATGAGCTGGGACGAGATGTCTTCAGCCGGGTCATCTATGGTTCCAGGATTTCCTTAGAGGTTGGGATTTTAGCAATCGGTTTGGCTCTGCTCATTGGAATACCTTTAGGGGTGATAGCAGGCTACTCTGGGGGCGTGATAGATGAGGTGATTATGAGAGTTACGGATGTATTCTTGAGTTTTCCTTCCTTATTACTGGCGATGGTTATCTCCGCTATGTTAGGGCCCAATTTGAGGAACGCGATGATTGCCATCGCCATCTCCTGGTGGCCCTGGTATACAAGGCTGTTGCGCGGCGAGGCGATCTCAACTCGAGAGGAAGATTTTGTGATAGCAGCTAAATCTATAGGGTGTTCATGGAAGAGGATTACCTTCAAGCATGTTCTCCCTAACTGCCTGGCTCCTGTTATCGTTCAAGCCTCGATGGACTTCGGCTCGATAATCTTAACCTGTGCTTCCCTCAGCTTCCTGGGACTGGGAGCCCAGCCGCCCACACCCGAATGGGGACTGATGATCAGCACAGGCCGGACTTTCTTCCTTACCCATTGGTGGATCGTCACCTTTCCGGGAGTAGCCATCTTCATCGTCGTGCTCTCATTTAATCTGGTAGGTGATGGTTTAAGGGAGATCCTGGATCCAAGGATGAGGAGAGGGAGGAAAGTGTAAATATTAAAAGGAGAAGAAAAATATGCAGAGCTTAAATGAGCAAGAGTTGGAGGATCTAATTCGAGGATGCGCTATCCTCGGGGCCGGCGGTGGGGGGAGTTCCCGAAGGGGACTGGAGATGATCCAGACCGAGCTGGGGGAAAGCCGGGAGTTTAAGCTTGTTAACTTGAAGGAGGTCCCCGATGAGGTGGAGGTGGCCTCACCGTATATCTGCGGGAGTCTTTCTCCGAAAGAGGGTAGCGGAAACAGTCAAGATGAAGGAACCGAATGTTTGAAGGCCTTTGAAGCTTTAGAGGAGTATCTGGGTCAAGAGTTCTTCGCTGCCATTCCTACAGAGATAGGAGGTGAAAATACTGCTGTAGCTCTCGCTGTAGCTGCAAGGCGAGGGATCCCCATAGTGGATGCTGATCCTGCCGGTCGCTCCGTCCCTGAGCTCCAGCATACCACCTTCTATATCAAAGATGTGCCTATAGCCCCGTTGGCTGTGGCCACTGCAAAGGGCGATGTCATCATCTTAAAAGAAGTGGCTGATGATTTCCGTGCTGAGGCGATTGTCCGTGCCATAGCCGTGGCCAGCGGCAATCGCGCTGGCGTGGCAGATCATCCGATTAAAGGAGAGAAGTTAAAGGAATCGCTCATCCCGGGAACCCTATCCAGGGCCCTGGCAATCGGGTCGGCGGTCAGGAAAGCTTGCTCCTCCGGCACAAATCCGGTGGAGTCAGCCATTATAGCGGGAAAAGGCTATCTCCTGTTTAAAGGAGGAGTAGCCCAGGCGAGCTGGGAAACCAAAGAAGGATTCACCATTGGAGAGCTGTTAGTCTCCGGCAAGGATTATTACCTCGGCCATCAATACCGAATCCAGTATAAAAATGAAAATATCATCTCCTGGTTTGATGAAGAGCCCGATGTAACCGTGCCTGATCTCATTTGTGTCCTCGATCCAGAGATGGGAGAGGCGATAATGAATCCTACCGGTAAAGAGGGCATGGAAGTAGCGGTCATCGGCTATCCTGCCCCGGAGATTTGGAGATCGCCAGGAGGGCTGGAGCTCTTTGGACCGAAGCATTTCGACTATAAGGTTCCATACAGGCCAATTGAGAAGAACGAAAGATTAAGATGATACAGCTGGAATTGGATTATTCTTGTTCTCTCTAATCCTCTCTTTTTCTCTTTTTTTTGTTTTTCTCCCTCTAATCCTTTAATCCTGTTTCTCTGGTTTTCCTGGTTTCCCCTTTAATCCTCTAATCCTGTTTTATAAAGTGTCCGCTTTTTCCTCCCTTCTTCTCTATAAGCTCAATCCTGGATATGGATATCTGTCTATCTACGCCTTTACACATATCATAAATGGTTAAGGCGGCCAGGGCTACCGCAGTTAAAGCTTCCATCTCTACACCTGTTCTATCTATAGCGGATACTCTTGATGTTATGATGATGGCATCTTCTTTGAGTTCAAAATCGATCTTTACACTGGTAATCCTTAAAGGATGGCACATTGGAATGAGAGAGGCTGTTTTTTTGGCAGCAAGGATTCCCGCTACATTAGCTACACTTAAAACATCTCCCTTGGGAATCTTTCCCTCTTTAATTGCTTGAACAGTCTCCTTTTTTAAGGAAAGACATCCTCTGGCTACAGCTTCCCTCCTGGTAGCTTCTTTATCTCCTACATCTATCATTTTGATCTTTTCTATCATTCTATTTTATCCTCCTATCTGAAACATCGGTTTTTTCTGGGAGGCTGAGCCGGGAGAGGTTCGCAAATTCTTCTTTTTAAGTAAAGCTAAATTGAAAAGATGCTTAACCTCTCGCGCTCCTCCTCTTCCTCGAAGAGCTCTCTTTATATCCTCAAAAGAGTTGGAAAGAAGGCAGGGGTATAGTTTCCCATCGGCTGTAAGACGTAGGCGATTACAATCTTTACAAAAGGAGCAGCTCATCGGACTGATGAATCCTGCGATAGCCCCACTTTCCCCAACTTTATAGTATTTAGCAGGCTCTCCCTTATAAGTAGAGTTAAGGGGATGAAGACTACCAAAATGCTTCTCTACCCTCCTTTTTACAATAACATTAGAAAGATAAAGGCTCTTTTTATTTTGCTCTCCAATGGGCATATATTCAATAAAACGAACCGGGAGAGAATTTTTTAGGCCAAATTTAATAAAATCAGGAATCTCCACATCATTTATATTCTTTAATACAACTACATTAATCTTTACCGGGTTTAAACCCACCTTTTGAGCAGTCTTTATTCCCTCAAGCACCTTGTGGAGTTTATCGTATCCTGTGATCCGGGAAAATCTTTTTCTATTTAAGCTGTCCAGACTCACATTAACTCGCTGGAGGCCTGCTTGCTTTAATTCTGGAGCAACCAGACAGAGTTTCGTTCCATTTGTGGTCATCGCTATCTCTTCTATTCCGGGGATTTTTTGAATCATACCTACGAGGGTTGGAATATCTTTCCTTAACAACGGCTCACCCCCTGTAATTCTCACCTTTCTTATTCCCCAATTCGCCATCCAGCGAATAACGAGTTCTAACTCCTCAAAGCTTAGCAGCTCAGAGCGAGCTAAATGAACCTCGGGAGAAAACGAGCGGCAATAGATACAGCGAAGATCGCAAAAATCGGTGATAGAAACCCGCAGATAGTTAACTTTCATTCTATTCCTTGCCCCCTCAAAACCTCAACCTCCACTTTCTCTCCTGCCCCCATTTTCTCTTCTCGAGGAACTATTATTAATCCATCAGCCTGAATTAACGATTTAATCACACCCGACTTCTGAGAGGAGACAGGAACTGCCCACCATTCGCCTTTCTCTTTTATCATCTTCACCCGGATGAAATTTTCTCTCCCGCTTCTGTTTTTAATATCTTCCTTAAGGTGTGCTTTTATCCTCAATCTATTCCAGTCTTTTCTCCCCAACCTGAAAAATATTGCCGGTTTAATTAAATTTTCAAAGTTTAAAATTGAAGAGACAGGATAACCAGGGAGACCAAAGATGAGTGTCTTTTCCTTGACTCCAAAAAAAGTGGGCTTTCCTGGCTTTACAGCAACTTTCCAGAAAAGCCTCTTTATACCAGTATCTTCTAAGGTCTCCTTTACTAAATCGTATTTTCCCACAGAAACACCCCCGGAGAGGATTAAGATATCGCTTTTAAGGCCCTCTTCGACTTTAGATAAGATCTTCTCTTTTTCATCTCCGGCGATACCTAAATTCTTAGGAAGAGCTCCGCAGGATAGTGCCTGGCAGAAGAGTGCATAGCTATTGCTGTTATAAATCTTGCCTTCCGGCAGCCTCTTTCCAGGCTCTACTATCTCCTCACCGGTAACTATTATGGAAACCCGGGGTCTTTCACGAACAAAAACTTCCCTTTTGCCGAGTGAAGCTAACATACCAACCTCTACTGCTCCAATGAATCTTCCCTTAGAGAGAATAAACTCACCTTCTTTTACATCCTCTCCTCTGAAGCTAACATTTTCTCCCGGGGATACCTCTTTAAATATCTTTACCTCATCCTTATTGCTTAACATTTGAGTATCCTCCACCATTACCACAGCATCTGCTTCTGAGGGCATAGGAGCACCTGTCATAATTCTGATAGCCTCTTCTTTAGATAGAGTAAAATCAGCCTTGCTTCCTGCAGGCAGGTCACCCATCACTTTCAGAATAGCAGGGTTTTCAGGAGATGCTTTGAGAGTATCCTCAGAAATAACTGCGTATCCGTCCATCGCGGCGCGGTCAAAGGGAGGAGTGTTAAAATCCGCCTGGATATCTTCAGCCAGTACTCTGCTAAATGAAGAAAGCAGATCAACCTTCTCCTTTGATAGAGGCCCGAGTCTATTAACCTCATTCAGAACGATATCTAAAGCCTTCTTTAAACTAATCATTCTCTCTCCTTCATTAATGAAAAAAAGGCCAATTCCTTCTGGAAAGGTATTGACCTACCATCCTGCCATAATCTGAATAATATGAAGCATTACATTAGCTAAAATTCCTGCAGCTATATCGTCTCCCATTATTCCCCAACCTCCCGGAAGCCTCTGGATTCTCTCTATCCTGAAGGGTTTGGTAATATCAAAAACTCTAAATAGAATAAATCCTAATAGGGTAAAGCGGAAGGAGAAGGGAAGAGCAAACATAGTGATTAAGAACCCTCCAATCTCATCAATAACGATAAAAGAAGCATCCCTTTTTTTAAAATAACTTTCACACCTGCCCGAGACCCATACCCCTATTCCATTAAAAACTACCAGGAATAAAAGATAGCTTAAAGGATGAGGAAATATTTTTCTAAAAATTAGATAGAAAACTACCCCCTCCATTGTTCCTATAGTGCCCGGAACCAATGGTATATATCCTGCTCCTAAGCCTGTGCCCAATAAAACAGAAAGTTTCATAAGATATACTCTCTGCTTCTAATCCAGTGTTGAATACCGGAGATAACAGCTAATAGAGTGACCATAAGCATTAGGATATAAGTTATCAGCTCAGCAGATTTAATTTTTACCCCTAAATCTTTGCCGATTAAGTTTAAAAATACAAATACAACTGCTACATATTGAGCGAGAGTCTTAATTTTTGCTGATTTGATAGAGGAAGATATTACTCCCCTCTCAGCTAATTTAACCCTTAAGCCCATCACCAGAAAATCTCTTCCTAAGATTATAATCACCATCCAGAAAGGGATGAGATGGAGCTCAATAAAACAGAGAAAGATAGCGTAGACAAGTACTTTATCAGCTAAAGGGTCTAATATTTTACCTGTAGAGGAGACCTTATCCCCTTTTCGAGCAATATATCCATCTAAAAAATCGGAAAAAGAAGCAAAAATAAAGATCAAAAAAGCAATAAGCTCTTTTTCCTTAAACAAAAAGAAGATAAGGAATGGAATACAGAATATGCGAATCAGAGTTATCTTATTAGCTAAACCAATCTTCATTCTCTTCCTAACAAAACATCTCGTGCCTTACTTCCCTTTTGGGGACCAACTATTCCATCCTTTTCCAGCTCCTCCATAATTCGCGCTGCCCTATTGTATCCTATGGATAATCTTCTCTGGAGAAGAGAGGTAGAGGCCTTTCCTCTTCTAATTACTAAATCCTTGGCCTCTGAGTAAAGCTCATCACGCTCTTCCCTCTTTTTCTCCTCTTCCTTCTCCTCTACTTCTTTAATTATCTCCTGGTAAACAGGCTTTTCTTGATTCTTGAGGAAATTTACCACTCTTTTAACCTCCTGCGGAGAGACAAAACTTCCCTGCACCCTCAAGGGATTGGAAGCCTGAACAGGAGAATATAACATATCTCCATTTCCTATCAGTTTTTCTGCTCCTGCAGTATCCAGGATGGTCCGTGAATCTACCTGAGAAGCTACAGCAAAAGAGATACGGGAAGGAAAATTTGCCTTAATTAAACCGGTGATTACATCAACCGAGGGGCGCTGGGTGGCTACAATTAAATGGATACCTGTGGCTCTTCCCAACTGAGCGATTCTGCAGAGAGTCTTTTCCAATCTTGTCCCCGATAGCATTATCAAATCAGCCAGCTCATCTATTATCACCACTAAGTAGGGAATCTCTGGCTCTTTCCTCATCTCCGCCTCCCGATTATATCCTGTAATATTACGGACACCCATTGCGCTAAATCTTTCGTATCTTCTCCTCATCTCTTCAACTACCCACTCCAGGGCAGAGTTGGTCTCTTTTATCTCTTTTATGGGGGGGAATAAGAGGTGAGGAATATCCACATAATCGGCTAATTCCACTGTCTTGGGGTCTATTAATAAGAACTTAACTTCCTCAGGAAAAGATTTATATAGGATACTGATGATAAGAGAATTTATACATACGCTCTTTCCCGAGCCTGTAGAACCCCCTATAAGAAGATGGGGTAAGGAT
>JAYEHT010000028.1:0-5069 GCA_034659655.1 Candidatus Aerophobota bacterium
TGACTTATACTCTATCCTCGCATTGAGGATGTGTTCCTGAAGAGCCGGATGAGGAAAAGCCTCAAGTCCGGTTCTGTGAGGGACATTAATTAACCCAAGGAGGTTATAAAAGATGTCTACTCGACATAATGCGGGTTTATTCATCTCGTTTATTGCCAGGGCCGATGTTGGTGTAGCAATGGGTGGATTAGGTTGAACGACAAAAAAGAGCAAAACAAAAACCTAATCTACAACATTTAGAAAGAAGGAAAATATTCTGAAAATTCCTTAATTAAAAAATATAAAAATTGGTGAAGGTGAAATAGGATGAAACTTCCAGAAATAGGCAAAATTTCCCGAGAAGTATTTGATGAGCTAATTTATTCCAGACTTGGAGCAGAAAGAAAAGAGGTATTAGTTGGCCCTCAACACGGAGTTGATGTAGGAATAGTAGAAATTGGAGATAAGGCAGTAGCCCTGACTACTGATCCAGTATTTATTGTCCCTGAATACGGCTTTGAGAGAGCAGCCTGGTTTGCCGTACATATTTTAGCTTCAGATGTGGTTACTAGCGGTTTGAAACCCACTTATATGGCTATTGATCTTAATCTACCATTTGAGATAACCGAAGACCAATTAAAGATCATATGGGAGGTAATAGATAGAGAATGTAAAAAGTTGGGAATAACCATTATCTGTGGTCATACAGCTCGCTATGAAAATTGTCATTATCCAATGGTGGGAGGGGCAACGGTCATAAGCGTGGGAGATAAAGATAAATATGTTAGTCCAAGGCTAATAAGCAAGGGGGACAAGATAATTATCACTAAAGGACCAGCCATTGAGGCCAGCGGCATCTTTGCTGCTATGTTCCCCGATCTCCTAAGAGATAGATTTGGAGCTGATTTTGCTCAAAAAGCAAAAGGGTTATTTTATAAGATGTCAGTAGTAGAAGATGCACTAACTTCATGCAGTATTGGAGTAAGAGAGAATGGAGTTACGGCAATGCATGATGCTACAGAATGCGGTGTCTGGGGTGGGTTATATGAAATTGCCCAGGCTAGCAGGTGGGGTTTAATTATCGAGGAGGGAAAGATAGTCGTTGAGCCCTGCGTAAATGAAATTTGTAAGTATTTCAAGATTGATTCCTATAAGTCAATTAGCGAGGGGACATTAATCCTTACCTGCAGGCCTCATAAAGCAGAGGAAATTATTAGGGCCCTTAGTAAAAAGAATATTTTAGCTTCAGTTGTAGGTGAGGTAGTTGATTCAACTCAGGGGATTATTCTCATAAAAGAGGGGAAGGAAAGAAAATTAGAACATCCAAGAGTAGATCCTTTCTGGAATGCTTTTTACCAAGCGCTAAAAGAGCATAAAGCAAAATAAAGACAACTTCGAGATTTAAACCGGGTGGATTAGAGGGGAAATGAGTATACACTGCTTAGAAGAAGTAAAAGATGATTTTAAGTAAGGATGTAAATATAATTCGAATAACCCCTGAAAAAAGAGAGAAATTAAAGGATGCAATAGTTCGCGAGATTCCTTTAACCATATTGGTAAACAATGAGGAGCTGGTAACTTTACAATGTAATCCTGGTAAGTTAGAGTATTTAGCCGTTGGCTTTCTGCTCTCCGAAGGCTTTATTAAAAAGGGAACGGAGATAAAACATATAAGCCTGAATGAGAGAGGTTGGTATATTAGAATAGATTTGGAAGGAGATTTTCTGAGTGTTAAGAATTTGCCTTTTGAAAGGGTAATTGGTTCAGGGTGCAGCGGGGCACTCACCTTTTACCGGGACATTGATATCCAAGAGTGTACTCCCTTAAGAAGTCAGATTCGGTTTTCCCATAAGAAGATATTTAGCTTAATGAGAGAATTTCAGAAGAGGTCTTTAACTTTCAAGAATACAGGTGGGGTTCATTCATGTGCCTTATCTAATCAAGAAGATATAGAGATCTTTGCTGAGGATATTGGCAGACATAACGCGGTGGACAAAGTCTTTGGAGAATGTTTTATGAGAGGAATTTCCACCCAGGACAAGGCTATTTTGACAAGTGGAAGGGTTAGCTCAGAGATTTTAATCAAGGTAGCGAAACAGAGAATACCTCTTATTGCTTCTCACTCGGCACCTACAGATTTAGCAGTAGGCTTAGCAAAAAAGCTAAATCTTACCTTGATTGGCTTTGTGAGAGGACGCCGAATGAATATCTATGCTCATAGTTATCGAATTACTTGAGTTTCTTATGGCACCAAGTAACTTCTATCAGTTTTCGTGGCAATTGAATTAGGAAAACATAGTTTAAAAACGGATTCTTATATTGTTACAGGTACCGTAGCAATATTAGCACTGATAGTTAATATGGCAATCACTTTCATTGTTGGGATGATACTGGCATATGCATTAACAAAGATGCGCAAGCGTTGATCCCTCAAAATTTGTCTATCGACGAACTTCTTTTATTTGCAAGAGATTTTATCCCGTTGGCTTAAAAGAGGAGGATAAAAATGGTTGAGAAAAGAACATTATCCATTTTTGAGAAATATCTAACAGCTTGGGTTTTGTTTTGTATGACTGCGGGCATTGGTATAGGAAAGTTCACACCAGGCATAGCTTTTAAACTTAATACTCTTTCTATATATAATGTTTCGATTCCTATTGCGATTTGCCTATTTTTTATGATGTATCCCATAATGGTAAAAATACCTTTTAAAGAGATGGGAAAAGCAGCAAGAAATCCAAAACCTATTTTGTTAACTCTCCTCATTAATTGGGCAATTAAACCTCTTACAATGTTCTTCTTCGCAACGCTATTTTTGGGTTTTCTCTTTCGGGGATTCATCCCGGGGACAGAGATACTTAAAAATGGGCAGATTGTTAACATATACCGCTCCTACATTGCTGGTTGTATCTTATTGGGTATTGCCCCCTGTACTGCGATGGTGATAATGTGGAGTTATTTAGCAAAAGGAAATGATGGACTTACATTGGTAATGGTCGCCATTAATTCTCTAACTATGCTTTTTTTGTATGCGCCTTTAGGACGATTTTTGCTTGGTCTTAATGCGATGCCTATCCCCTGGCAGACTATTTTACTCTCAGTTACGATGTACGTAGGTGTGCCTCTTATTGCGGGATATTTCTCACGCAAATGGATTATTAAAACCAAAGGCTTAGAATGGTTTAACAAAAAATTCTTACATTTACTTACTCCTATGAGCATTATCGCGCTTTTAGCTACATTGGTGGTTTTATTCTCTTTAAAAGGTGAATTGATTTTAGAGTATCCATTAACTATATTATGGATTGGTATACCTCTCTTTATTCAAACCATTTTTATATTTACTCTGGGATACAATCTCGCCAGGTTATTAAAGCTTTCCTATCACGATGCTGCACCCTCGGCAATGATTGGCGCATCCAATCACTTTGAGGTAGCGATTGCTACAGCTACAATGCTTTTTGGATTAGGCTCGGGAGCAGCTTTAGCAACTGTGGTAGGTGTCTTGATTGAGGTGCCGGTGATGCTCATGCTTGTCTCTATCTGCAAAAGAACATGCTATTTATTCGAGAAATGTCGTTTAGATTTATCATGGTGCAAAAGTAAAATTGTGATTGATGGGTAAAGGAAGTAGGTGACCCTGAAGAAGACATTAAGCAGATCTTGAGTGTGTAATCATAAAGTTGGCAACGACGTATAAGAGAGTGCATCTGAATGTATTACTCTGGTATAAAGAGATAGGAGAAATATTTAAGTTCTGGGTGCTGGATGGATAAAAGAGATTTATAAGTGAGAGGAATATTTACTCCCGTCAGATAGTATCCGAAACTCAACTAAAAAATGATGATGAAATAGTCCTATTTCCCATTCCCGTGGGAGGGGGATAAGAAGAAAAGGAAGGAGAAAAGTATCTTTAGGGAAGGAGAAAAGGCAGCAATTGGAAATTATTTAGCCAAAAAACAAGAAAAATGATTATTAAATTTGTCCTCGTACTCGAACATTATCTTATAGAAGTGCTACCTGTCTTAGCAATAGGTTTTTTTCTTAGCGGATTAATTCATGAGTTTGTCCCTGGGGGTTGGATAGGAAGGTATTTAGGTAGAAAGGGGATAAAACCAGTTGCCTATGCTACTCTTGCCGGGATAATTTTACCCATTTGCTGTCTGGGTTCTCTTCCTGTAGCAGTGAGCTTTTACAAAAAGGGAGCAAAACTTGGACCGGTTCTTGCCTTTTTAGTGGCCACCCCGGCTACCTCTATAACTGCTCTTCTTGTTACTTGCAGGCTTTTAGGGTTAGAATTTACTATCTTTTTATTTTTCTCAGTGATCTTAATAGGCTTAATTATGGGAATTACAGGAAACCTTATTGAGTTTCGAGTTAAAAACCCTGGTCTTTTATCTTTTTACCAGAAAGAGGCAAAAGAGCTAATTACAGACCCTGTTTGTGGAATGAGCGTTAAAGATGAAGAAACAACACCAGAAATGAAATATAAGGATAGGATTTACTATTTTTGCTCCCCTCATTGTAAAACTACCTTTCAAGTAAATCCTGCCAAATATGTGGAAAGGGGCAAGCATAAACGGGGCCTTAAGGAGAGGATAAAGTCCCTCTTTAAGTATGCATTTGTGGATATGGTTAAAGAGATTGGCCCGGAGTTATTATTAGGTTTAATCTTAGCTGCGCTGATAAAGACAGTTGTCCCCATTGGAATATTAGTTAAGCAGTATCTGGCTGGAGGCTGGGGATACCTTTTCAGCCTTGTTTTTAGTTTAATTATGTATATCTGTTCCACAGCCAGCTTTCCTCTGGTGGACGCCTTTTTAAATCAGGGGATGAACATCGGGGCAGGGATGGTTTTGTTGCTCTTAGAACCGGTTACCAGCTATGGCACCATCCTCATCTTGAGAAAAGAGTTCGGAGACAGGATACTATTGATTTATCTGGGAGTTATCAGTATACTGAGTTTAGCTGCGGGTTACTGCTTTTCCATAATATAGCGATAGAATGAAGAGGAAATAAAAACAGATAAAAAGGGGGTGAAGAGAGATGGTTAAAAAAATAATAAAAGAAGTTTTGTTACTATTTCTAAT
>JAYEHT010000029.1:0-5002 GCA_034659655.1 Candidatus Aerophobota bacterium
AAGGTTAGCTTTTTCTTTAAGAGAATTAATTTTATCCATTTTTATATCCTTATTAAATTAAAATATATTAAGGGACTTCCCCTCGAATCTCCCTTTTACTTCTAAAATACACTTTTATTTTAGCATATTCTTCCTGATTTGTAAAGTTTACGCGTTTACGCTAACATCCCCCCTCCGCAAGACTTAATTATACAGGAAGATTTACACAGATATCGAAGGGAAAAGTCCCTCAATATACTTGATTATATAGGAAATTAGGACATATGTCCGGTTACTTTCTGAAATTAGGTACTCATCGGTCTTTGTAAGATCAACAAATTTAAGGTAATTTTAAGGGCTTAAAATTTTAAAGGTCATATTGTTCACCGTGACTAAAAACTTGCCTTTATTTCGCCTATATAAAGGTCTTTCTTGAAGGAAAAACCCTTAATTAAGTTGTGTGGTATAATATCAAATGAAATTTAACATATTACTCTTACAAGTCAAATTTCTTTTTTTCTAAGAAAGATTATTGACTTTAGAGATTACTTTCTTTAAAACCGCTCTTTGATTAACAAGATAAAATTAACAAGGTGACTGTGCGTACTGGAACGTACAAGCTAGTTCATATAGTTGGTTCCTTGAGAGCAGAGCTTTAGATTTACCTTAATAAGATTTCTGGCCGTGAGCACAAGGGCTCTTTTATGACGATGCTTATTCACCTCCCGATATTTCTTTTGGTAGTAAGCACGATATTCCTCGTTGTGCACTCGAGAGCGATATAGCTGTCTCTATTAAATAATATCTTAGATAGCGATCGGCTTCACGGATGAGACGTTTTTCTTCTGTCTCAAATTTTCCACTTTGCTCATCTCTCAGACTAATCCAGCAAGTTTAGCTATTCTTTTTTGTCAGAAGAGAACTTTTTGATGTTTCCTATAGAAGCAAAGATACCAGCAGCGTAAACTGGTCCAATTCTCTTAATTGATAAAAGAGGATTAGAGAATCTCCTCATCTTTAAAGCTATAGCTTTATTGAGTTTCTTCAAGGAAGATCTGAGTGTTCGTAAGTTAATAAGTATACTCTCTAAGATAAACTGAACCGAGTTAGCTAAGTCTGGCCGGAGACGATAGGATTCTTTTGCTGCCTTTTTAATCTCTTTTACTATTTTTGGGGTTAGGGGAATGATTCTTTTCTGCTTTACTAACAAAGAGAACAAGCTCCTCTAAAGGCATCTGAACGATCTTGTCTAAAGAATAAAATTCACTAAGGACATCTGTAGCAGTTTTTCCCAAATTCTTAATTGGTTTATTCTAAACCCAGTCAGGAAACTAAGAAAGAGATTAGATAAGAAGAACTTACTCTTTCTTTCAATATTCTTAACCAAGTGGTAGCGATAGCGAACCAGTCTCTGCAAGGGAAGATAACGGTTATTAGCTTCAAAGGGATGAGGAAGACATCCTGTGCGAAGGTATTCAGCGATGAATTGCCTATCAATAAAGTCTGTTTTATCTCTTTCAGGAAATGCTCTCTTAAAATCCTTGATGTATTTAGCATTAATTACATAAACCAAAGGTTTCCAGGTGAAGAGCTTATCCGAGGTAGCAAGATATTCTGCTAAATGAAATCCATAGTGCTGTGTTGCCTCCATACCAAAACGAATGTGTTCAAATGTTCCAGGGAAAAGGATGTTGAGGAGTCTATCTACTAGCTCTTTTACCCCAGGAACGTTATTAGAGATTTTAAAGCTTTTCCCGGATACTTTCCCTCCCAGGTAAGGAGGGAAATCACTGCCTCTTTTGTCAATGCCGACATTTAAGATCTTTAACAATTTTATCACCACCTTCAAGAGTTTAAGATTGGGATCGAATCTTCCCGGTGCTATTTGCCATACATCCTTGGTCATTTATGAGCGGTTAGCTTCTTTCCTTCTGAGTGCACTATCCCAGTATCTTTTATGATGGAGAAGAAAGAGATGCGGCAGCGTACATGTTAATATTCAGTAAATAGACCCAGAAATGTTCACTTAGGGAAACGGTTAAATCCGCAAGGAGAGTTGCATTATCCTCATCCTGTCCCGGAGCTCTTATGAGAAGAAAAAGGAAGTTTCGGTCCCAAAGTTAAGTTTTTCTTAAATTTGAGGGCGTAATATATCACCCGTGCCTTTAACTTTGCTCATATGAGCCTCTTATGAGCCTATTTTTCAAAATGAGCTAAATATGAAGGAGATAAAACAAAACAGCAAGAAAGGTTTGGGTAATTCTTAAAGGTTACTTTTTTGACTCTAATCCAAAGTTAAGTTTTCAAAGAACAATTTATCAAGTAATTATTAATACTAAACATATTGGACAAGATTATTTTAGTGAATTTAGCTTTGGTCAATTAAATGAGCTGATTAGTTCTCTTAATTTCCTTTTTTCTTCTTGTAGACATTCTTGAGGGCAGAATTTCTTCTATCTTTTCTTTATCCAGAAGATTGAATCTCTCAATAAGTTCTTTATATTGCTTAGCCAGTCCTATGCTTAAGTTTGTGGAAAAAGCTGCATCTTCTAAAGACATCCCTTTCTTGAGACAAAAATGAACTCTGGCAAAATCAAGTAGATAAGCATCTACTGCTGTAGGATGATGATAGGTTTCTCTGGCAATATCAGGAGCGGTCTTCCCTTCTAAAAGAGCTTTTTTACAGATCAGGGCTTTATGAGTAACACTTGATCCTACGTCCTGGACTGTTCCCCGATAAGGGAGGATACAGCCATGTTCTTTCTCATATTCTTTTATTAATCTTCGAGCAGTAGCTATACCAATATGAAAAAGGACAGATATATCTACCTGAGCTAAGACTCCTCCCTGGGAATAGGCACTTTTGAGGACTCTGGCAATTGCTTCTTTGAGAACTCCTTTTTGTTTAATTCCTTGTGAGTATTTATCAATATCTTCTTTGGTGGTTATGGGTAAGATTACCGGAACAATCCGAGTATCTTGCATCTTTTTACCAAAATGATGAGTTTCATCTATAGCTACAGCAAACCAGAGCATCTGCCCGCTCTTAAGATGACTGGCAGGAGGATAGAATCTTTGGATGATCTTTTTTACTTCTTCTACGAATTTTGAGACCATAATAGGACCACCTAAGTGAGGAGTCTCATTTAAGATGAAATTAGATAAAGCCACTTCAAAAGTTTTAGCCTTTAGGGGAATAAAATTATCCTTAAGCCGCTTGGATTTAATCCTCATCTTTATATCCCCCTTTTTTTATTCTGGCTCAAACCTTTGGATTTTACCAGGTGAAGGATTTCTTCTAAACGATCCTTATATTGAGGAATATTATATTTATTGTAAAGAGCTTGATAATCCTTAACCAGTGAAGATGAGATTTGAACTAAGAAGGCAATATCTTCTACCTTATAGCTCTCAAAGGTTAAGAAAGCCACTCTTCCGAAGGTAAGGATATATCTTTTGATGGCTTCCAGAGAGTGAAAGATACTCTTTTGAATTTGAGTAAAAGTCTTTCGAAGAATATATAATCTGACTACCTCTACTCGATGGGATAAACCTCTACCTATATCCTTCTGAGGACCTCTTGTAGGGACACTAATTCTCCTGGAGGTTAAATCTTTGATATCTCTTCTTATAGTTCTAACATCACAGCCTAAAATCTTGCAAGCTAGATCTTCCTGAGTTAGATATATTCCCTGATCTTTAGCTTCAGAAGTTATACGGCAGAGTCTAGTCTGGCGAAGAGCTACCGGACCGAACTTAACCCGGATCTCCTCATCTTCTTTGCCTGCATCCAGGGTTACGATAGCTGTGTCCATTTGGCACTTTTTTAATGGTTTTCCTGGTGGCTCTTCTACTTTAACTCCTATTACTTTAAGTTGACCAACATTTACATACTTCTCCTTAG
Source organism: Candidatus Aerophobota bacterium (assembly GCA_034659655.1). GTDB lineage: Bacteria > Aerophobota > Aerophobia > Aerophobales > JAGGXI01 > JAGGXI01. The sequence continues at coordinate 3,884 of JAYEHT010000029.1, forward strand.
CGAAATCAGGGAAGTAGACATTCTTAGTTGTCTCAAGGATTCCTTTCGAGGTGAAAGGATTACATCCACATCCATCTTCAATAAGATTGAGAAACATCTGATCCAGTGTTTTAGCCTCAAGCCTCGAGTTTAGATCTTTACCATAGTTCTGTCTTTTAATCATAGGACATACCTCCTGAATGGTTATTTTTTTACTATACAATTTCTTAATCCCTTATGCAACAAAGATATTGCTAACCATCCGGACATATGTCCTAAACAGAAATTATACCTATAATCCTCTACTGAGAGCTCATCGCTAAGTTGTCTTTTTGTTGGAGATAAACTCCAACGCTACTGTAGCGCGGGGGCTCGTCCCCCGCTTTTTCTTGACTTGATTAGAAAGATATTATTAGGTCCTCTGCCAGGGTTTCACTCCTTTGTTACCTCATTCAGTGTCCACTTTATAATATCTTCCATTTTTGCAGTAGCGATGCAGAAACAGGTATCGGCGGCACCATAATACATTTTTACCTCTCCGTTTGATTCAACAATAGCACCACAAGCAAAAACCACATTGTTAACATCGCCAACACGTTCATAATTTTCTCGAGGCGAGAGCAAAGGGACATTACAACGGACAATTACACTCGCAGGGTCTTTTAAATCGAGTAGCACTGTCCCTACGCGGTAGATTAGCCCGGATGAAGTCATTTGAACACCGTGATATATCTCCAGCCATCCATGAGTGGTGCGAACAGGAGGAGCGGATGCTCCCACTCTATAAGAATCCCAATATCCCCAGCGCGGAGAAATTAATACTTTAGAGTGACCCCAACTATAAAGGTCATTAGAATATAAAATCCAGATACTACCTATACCCAGACCAATAGGTCGATCCAGGCGAACATACTGGCCATTAATCTTCTCAGGAAATAACACTCCATCTTTATTTCCCGACTCAGAGATAAGAGCAATACGTTCAAATGTGTGGAAATCATTTGTTTTAGCAAGGGCAATCTGAGGTCCATAACCTGAGGAAGCTGTATACATAATATAATAAGAATCTTCAATGAATGTTGCCCGAGGATCTTCAATACCTCGTGCTTCATATATTCCAAAAATACTTTTTTTAGCAGG
>JAYEHT010000030.1:0-4985 GCA_034659655.1 Candidatus Aerophobota bacterium
GGAAACTTAAAAAAACATCTTCTGGCTACCGAAGCCATTATGATTGATTTAGCCTCGAGATTCGGAGAAGATAAGAAGAAGTGGGGATTAACAGGACTCTTGCACGATATAGATTATGAAGATACTTTCTCTAATCCTTCTGAGCATGGAATAGTGGGAGCAGCTTTTTTGGAGAAAAAAGGAGTGGAGGAAGATATTACCCAGGCAATTAAAGCTCATGCCGGCCATTCACCCGCAAAAACTTTACTGGATAAAGCTCTTTATGCAGTAGACCCTCTTACCGGTCTTATTGTAGCTTCTGTTCTCATTCATCCAGATAAGAAACTGGGTTCCATTGATACTCAATTTGTACTGAAAAGATTCAAGGAGAAGCGTTTCGCCGCTGGTGCAAATAGAGACCAGATTAAGACATGCGCTGAGCTAGGCTTTACTTTAGAGGAGTTTATTGATATAAGCTTAACCTCAATGCAAAAAATTGCTGATAAATTGGGTCTTTGATAAAGAAAATGCGCCTGGCAGGATTCGAACCTGCGACCTTCGGCTCCGGAGGCCGACGCGCTATCCGCTACGCTACAGGCGCCACTAAATAGTTATTTAGTATAAGTATGTTAGCGGATTTTCCTGTTTAGGTCAAATTAAATACAATTGACAAAATTTCTAAGGTCTGGTAGATTTTATAAGTTCTGTTAGATGCTTACTATCTCACAGGGTAAATCTAAATCGCTATCGCTACTTAGAGACAGTAAGTAATAATTTCCAATAAAACTTAATAGGGGAGAGATATGACAAAGAAAAAAGTAATACTTGCTTACAGTGGAGGATTGGATACCTCTGTAATCCTAAAATGGTTAATTAACAAAGGATACGAGGTTGTCTGTTTTGTTGGCAATGTGGGACAAAAAGATGATTTTAAGGAAATCGAAGAGAAAGCTTTAAGAACCGGAGCTTTAAGAGTTTATGTAGAAGATTTGAGAGAGGAATTTGTTACCGATTTTATTTTTCCTGCTCTCTGCGGAAACGCCATTTATGAAGGAAGATATCTTCTTGGAACATCGCTGGCAAGACCTTTACTTGCTAAAAAACAGATTGAGATAGCAGAGAAAGAGAAGGGAGAATATGTAGCCCATGGTGCAACAGGCAAAGGAAATGATCAGGTAAGATTTGAACTTACATATTGTGCTCTTCATCCGGAAATAAAAGTTATCTCACCCTGGAAGGATGCCGAATTTCTCTCACAATTTAAGGGAAGAGGCGATTTACTCGCCTATGCGAAAGAGTGGAAAATTCCTGTAAAGGCTACCAAAGAAAAACCTTATAGCGAGGATGAGAATTTAATGCATATCAGTCATGAAGCAGGAGTTTTAGAAGATCCACTGTTTGGACCTCCGGAGAATTTATTTACCAGAACAGTATCTCCTAAAGAAGCTCCAGATAAGGAAACAATAATTGAAATTTATTTTGAAGACGGTATCCCGGTAAAAGTTATAAATAAAAACGATGGAATGATAGAAACAGAACCCTTAGAATTATTTACCTATCTTAACGAGGTTGGGAATGAGAACGGTATTGGTAGAGTTGATATGGTAGAAAATAGATTTATTGGCATAAAATCGAGAGGAGTTTACGAAACTCCCGGGGCGACGATTCTTTGGACTGCTCATAGAGACCTTGAAGGCATTGCTATGGACAAAGAAGTAATGCATTTAAGAGATATGCTCATACCAAAATTCTCGGAGTTAATATACAATGGCTTCTGGTTTTCCCCGGAGATGGATTTTATCACCAGTGCTTTTAACAAAAGTCAGGAAGCTATTGATGGAAAGGTTATGTTATCACTTTACAAAGGAAACGTGAATGTAATTGGCAGAGAATCACCAACTTCACTTTACGATCAAAAATTATCCAGCATGGAAGTTGAAGGTGGTTTTAATGCAACTGACTCCCGAGGATTTATTAACATTCAGGGGATAAGATTAAAAGCCCACAATATAGTTCTCAGAAAAAAGGCACCCTATAAGTGGCGTAAAAAGAAAAAGTAGAGGTGTTGAGATGAAACTCTGGGGAAAAGAATATAAACTAAATAAGAAGGTAGAAGATTTTACAGTTGGAGATGATTATATTCTGGATCAGAAACTCCTTAAGTATGATTGTCTTGCTTCTATAGCTCATGCAAAAATGCTGGGCAAAATCGGCATATTAAAAAAAGAGGAAGTCCAAAGCTTAGTTGAAGAGCTCAATAACATTATTGACCTTGATAAGAGAGGTAAATTTAAGATTTTAAAAGAACAGGAAGATTGCCATACCGCTGTTGAGAACTATTTAACAGAGAAATTAGGGGATTCGGGGAAGAAAATACATACCGCAAGGTCAAGAAATGATCAGGTGCTGACAGCTTTGAGATTATATTATAAAGAGGAATTAACCGAGTGCGAGAGGTTAGTGAATGAGCTGATTACGAGAGTGCGAGAGTTCATTAAAAAATATGGGGAGATAAAACTCCCGGGGTATACTCATACCAGAAAGGCGATGCCTTCATCTATTTCAATGTGGGGAAATTCATTTATTGATTCAATGAAGGATAATTTAAAGATATTTGATCTTATATGGAAGCTAATTGACCAATCTCCGCTTGGCACCGGTGCAGGATACTGTATACCTCTTAAAATCGATAGAGTATATACTGCTAAGCTTCTCGGGTTTAAAAAAGTACAAGAAAATCCTATTTATACGCAGAATAGCAGGGGTAAATTTGAGTCAACAATATTACATGCGTTAACTCAAATAGTATTTGACCTGAACAAAATAGCATCTGAGTTGATTATATTTAGCATGCCAGAGTTTGGTTACTTTGAGTTACCTGAAGAATTTTATACAGGAAGCTCTATTATGCCGCAAAAGAAAAACCCGGACGTTTTAGAATTATTAAGAGCAAAATATCATATTGTTGTCTCTTATGAATTCCAGATAAAAAGCATAATTGGCAATCTTTTATCGGGTTATAATCGTGACCTGCAGCTTATAAAAGAACCGACTATGAAAGGATTGCAAATAACCAAGGAGAGTTTATCTATTATAAGTCTGATATTTAAAAATTTGAAGGTTAACAGGAAAAATTGCAGTAAGGCTTTGATAAAAGATATTTACGCAACAGAAGAAGTATACCAATTAGTTAAGAAAGGAGTCCCCTTTAGAGAGGCGTATAAAACTATTTCTGAAAAATATTAAAATTTTCACAGACTTTAGCGTTCAAGATTTATAATCGGGAACCCTTCCGCCCTTCATTGAGAAATTCCTTCCAACCTGTTGTAGACTTCTCTAAAAACAAGCTCTTTCATTATGTCTAAAGCTATTCTGCCGAGATGGCCAGTTCGGCAATAAATAAGATACGTTTTGTTTTTATCAAGTTTATTAAGTTCGTCTCTAAAAGTGAAATTTTTTTTATCCGCTGTTGTGTGAGTGTGATAGTACCGACTGAGCGTAAAGAAAAAAGAGTTACGAGGATACCTACCCCCATGTTGATGATATCCAATTTCTCTCTTTGACACAAAAATTGGAATGAGATATACTTACATTGTAAAAGCTAATCTATTACAATAACAAATATCTAACAGGGTAAAGGTAATTTATGAAAATGAAGAAATTAATTGCTGTTTCAGGAAGTGATGGCGATGATAAAAGCCTTACGGAGCTTTCATTAAAATCTGCTGAGGAAGTAGGGTATCATATTGCTAAGGAAGGTGGAGTTTTAATCTGTGGTGGCCGGGGTGGAATTATGGAAGCAGCGTCTAAGGGAGCGAAAAGAGGGGGAGGATTAACCGTAGGAATTTTACCCGGTTTGAAGGAAGAAGCAAATGAATTTATCGATATTGCTATCCCCACCCATTTAGGTTATTTTAGAAATTATATTCTTATAAGTAGTGCTGATGCAGTGATCGGTATAGCGGGCAGATGGGGTACCTTAAATGAGCTCTCCTTTGCCTTGAATATTGGCAAGCCTGTTATTATTTTAAAGGGTAGTGGTGGCTGGACAGATATTTTAAGCAATAAGGAGTTATTAAAAAGATTTGAAAAAAAGCCCTACATTGCCCAATCAGCAAAGGAGGCAGTTGAGATTGCTTTTGAAGCCATTTCTTAATCATATAGATCAAAATGGAAAAGTGGGAGAAAAAATTGGAAAGAATAGATTTGCATATCCACAGTATATATTCTGACGGGACTTTTACTCCAGAGGAAATTGTTTGTAAAGCTAAAGAACTTAAACTGAAGGCTATTTCTATTACGGATCACGATAGTGTCTCTGGAATAGAGGAGGAGTTAGAAGTGGGCAAAAAGTTAAAAGTGGAAATTGCGCCAGGGATTGAAATGAGTACTGATATGGGAGATGATGAAATTCATATTCTTGGTTACTACATAGATTGGAAGAATAAAGATTTTTTAGCTCAATTAAAGGTATTCCAAGAATCACGGGCAAAAAGAAATAAAAAATTGGTTGAAAGGCTTAAAGAGTTGGGAATGCCCATTAACCATAACAAATTAAAGGGATTGGCCTCTAAAGGAGGAGTGATAAGTCGTCTCCATATTGCTCGTTTGATGAAAGAGAAAGAGTATGTTTCTTCCATAGGAGAGGCTTTTGAGAGCTGGTTAAATCCGGGCAGGCCCGCTCATGTGAAGAGAATGAAGGTATCCCCTTTCGAGATTATCCAATTAATTATAAATATAGGGGGAATTCCTGTTTTTGCTCATCCTTATCTTTCTAAAAGGGATGATTTAATCCCTGATTTTGTAAGAGCAGGACTTAAGGGAATAGAAGTCTATCACAGCGCACATAATACTCGAACTGAAGAACATTACCAGAAAATAGCTCAAAAACATCATCTTCTTATTACCGGTGGCTCGGATTGTCATGGAAGGGCTAAAGATAAGATATTAATGGGCACAGTAAATGTTCCGGTTCAGCTCCTGAAAGATTTGAAGAAAGCGAAGGA
>JAYEHT010000031.1:0-4821 GCA_034659655.1 Candidatus Aerophobota bacterium
GGAAAGGTAACCTCCCCTATGATTACCTCATCACCTTTGCTAATAAAAGCTAATCCTAAAAGGTCAATGATGTTATCCCCTCCATTGGCGATAATTATCATCTCTTTATCAAGGTTTAACTTCTGAGCTAACTTTTCTCTTAAGAGCCTACTTGAGCTCTCAGGATAAAGGTTGACATTCTCTGCCTCCTTTCTTATTGCCTCTACAGCTAATTTAGAAGGACCAACGGATGTCTCATTGGAAGCTAACTTTATAACCTCTTTCAAACCCGATTCTCGTTTTACCTCTTCAACTGGTTTGCCAGGAATATACGGTTTTATAGCCAATACTTCCTTTCGTATTAAATTCTTTTCTTCCTTCATCTTTTGTTCCTTTCTATTATTTACTTATCTTCCCATCTCTAATCCGGGAATTTTCGCCTTTTTCTCTAAACTGTTAAGAAATTTGGTAACCACAGAGACCATCAATAGATAGATTACTCCCACAACAAGAAAAACTTCCGTGTATTTGAAGTAACGGCTCGCAACAATTTTTCCTGCACCTGTCAGCTCTATACAGGTAACCAGAAAAGCTAAAGAAGAAAACTTTACCAGGTAGATGATTTCATTAGAACAGCCTGGAATCGCCCTCCTTAAAGCCTGAGGGAGAATAATATATAGGATTGCTTTAAATCTGCTCATACCTATGGAACGAGCAGCCAACATCTGGCCACTTTTAATTGATTGTATGGCTTCTCTAACATATTCTGAATGATAGGCACCACTACAAAGTGCAAATCCTATGACCGCTGCCGTGAAAGGAGAAAAGAAAATACCCAGAGAAGGAAGTCCATAATAGAGAATGAAAAGTTGTATTAATAGAGGAGTACCGCGAAAGAAGGCTACATAACCTGTGCATAAGGAGGAGATAAATTTATTTCCGTATACACGCCCTACAGCCATTAAAATTCCTATAATCAGTGCCAGGGGGATAGATAATACTATTAATTTAATAGAGACTATCGTCCCCTCTAATAAAGGAGGTAAGATAATATCCCGGATAAAGTAGAGTTCACCCATTTTTTTCTCCCGATCGGTATCTTTTCATATCCCTCATCTTCCACCTCCGTAGCCAGGTATTCTCACCTTCTTTTCCAGAAGCTCGAGAAATTTCACCCCTCCATAGGTTAAAATGAGAAAAATTACAGCGCAGGTGAGGAAAACAGGCATAGGCTTATAAGTTCGGGTAGCAATAAAATGTCCTCTGGTTAATATCTCCATCACCCCGAGGGCGTAGGTAATGGCAGAGTCTTTTAAGATAATTGAATACTCATTTGACCATCCTGGAATGGAGATTCTTAAAGCCTGGGGCAAGATAATATGGCTTATTGCTTTAAATCTGCTCATACCTATAGAACGAGCAGCCAACATCTGGCCACTTCCAAGTGATTGGATGCTTCCCCGAAAAATCTGAGATTGATAGGCGGCGCTTCTAAGACCCAAAACAAGGACAGCGGCAGTGAAAGCTGATAAATCAAGGTTTAAGAGAGGGAATAGTCCAAAGTAAAAGATAAAAAGGAGTACTAAAACCGGAAGGCCCCGGAAGAACCAGACATAAAAGGAGATTATCTTAGAGACAGGTTTACTACCGTAGACCTGCCCCACAGCCATAGGAATACCCATAACAAGTCCCACACCCAGAGCTCCCGCTACAAGCTCAATTGTTACTATAGAACCCTTAAGTAAATAAGGGAGAGCCTGATAGAGCATTGCAACATCTTCCATCATCTCTGTCTCTCACTTTTTTCTATTAAATAGAGGAACGCAAAAAACAACAACTTTGCGTTCCTCTATTCCTATTTTTACTTAACCATATACTTGGCTATGAGCTCGTCCCATTTATCTGATTTCATCAGTTTTCTCAGTCCCTCATTCAACATCCGCTTCAGTTCTTTATCTTCCTTTCTCACAGCGTATCCGTAAATCTCTCCTGTTTTGATTATACCAATAATTTTAAGCGGTTTCCCTTTTATCGCGTGCTCAACCATAACATCATCCATCATCGCCGAATCTATTCTTCTGTTTAACAAATCCTTTACTGCCAGAGAAAAGCCCTCATACAGTTTTAATTTATCTTTTCCGATTATGCCTTCTTTTACTAAATGATCCTCAATCCACATTGCCGCTGTGCATCCTCTCTCAGTTCCCACTATATATTTTCCAGACAAAGCGTTAATAATATTAAGCTCGGATTCCTCGCGAACTGTAACAGCCTGGTCTATCTCCCAATATGGAATTGTGAAATCCACTACTTTTTCTCTCTCTTCTGTTATCGTCATTCCTGAGGCGATAAGGTCAATTTTTCCTGATTTTAAGCTGGGGATTATCGCATCCCAGGCTGTAGGTTGAACCTTCACCTCAAAACCCATCTCTTTAGCAATCCACTTTACAGCCTCTACATCGAATCCTGCGGGATTACCCTCTTCATCAATATAGCTGAAGGGTGGGAAATCCGGGTCTATACCATCAATGTATACTTTCTCTCCTTGAGCCCATAAAGTGCTTCCGCCAAATATCAACATCAGAGCAGCCACCGAAAGAGCTAAAACCAGCATCAATTTTTTACCTCTCATTTTTTTCACCTCCTCTCATTTTATTTTTATTGATTTTGAAAGAGATATTCCCGTTCCCTTCTTCCTTAACCTAACGATCTCTGTGAGAATGCTTAGGGCTATTCCTGCGGGAGTGCCATCTCCCAAATCCAGTCCTGCAGGAAGATGAACAGCACTTATCTCTTCTTTTGTAAAGCCTTCTTTAGCCAATTTATCGAAGGTGCCCTCTGCTTTAACCCTGCTGCCTATACAACCAATATAGCCGGCTCCTGAGCTTATAACCTCTCTTAGCACCTCATAATCATACTTATGGGCGTGAGTCACAATGACAACATTCGAGTTTTCAGCGAGTTTTAATTTTGAAAAAGCTTTCTTGAAATCATCGCATAACACTTTATCTGCGGCAGGGAATCGAATCCTATTAGCATAATCTTTGCGGTCATCTACAACAACTGTATTAAAGCCGAGCATTTTCCCCATCTCTACAAGGAATTTGCCTATATGCCCTCCTCCAGCAACAATTAAGACCTGTTCCCCGGGGATAAAATCGATAAAAAGAGTGAGACCTTCATAAGGCTTTAAGGAATACTTCTCTGTTTTGGAGCGATTTTTCTTGAAAACTTTTAAGGATTCCTCAATTATCCACTTCTTTAAATCCTCCCCTTCTATATCTCCGAGAGTAGCTCCATCACTCTTAACTACCATCTTTTTCCCGGGATTTACTAAAGGATTCTTCCCTTCCGAAATTACCGTAGCTAAAACTATTGATTCCCCATTACCTGTTAACCTGTCAATACTTTCCCCCAGTCTCCTCTCATCTTTTCGAATAAGCTCTATAAATACATCCATTTCTCCACCACATATCATCCCCGGGTCACCACTGGAATCTAAAAGATGCTTTTTAAGTATAGCTCCCCTTTTTTTAAAGACCCTGGTTGCCTCTTTAGTTACTATGTTCTCTATATCCCCTCCACCTATAGTTCCCACAGTATCCCCGGTATGTTTAATAATCATTTTCGCTCCCACCTTTCGAGGAGTGCTTCCCCGGGTAGAAACCACAGTGGCTAAAACTAAGGAGCCATCCTTTTTTAGTATATCGCTTATTTCTTTAAAAATACTCATTTGATTTCTCAAGAATGAAATTTACCTGTCTTGCAGAATTCATAAAATCCCTTGTTCCTCCTCCCTGACTTACAATTCTCAAAATCTTTTTAGCATCCACCACCTTCACTCCGGAAAGGAGATCTATTTTATATTTTTTAAGTATCTCCGGGGCAAGGGGAGTGGTTGGTCCAATGAGAGCTATTTTACGAGCACTATTCAGGTAAGAGAGGAGGAGGTTCAAAGTTCTATTAAAAACAGATGTCCCACTAATGATAGCGATAGAACATTGAGGTAAAATCAAAGGTTCTGCCCAATCCGGGCAGTATTCCTTTAAGTTAGCAATTGGATAGCGGTCAAACACATACAACTTTTTAGCTTTACCCCGAATAGTGGGCATTAAAGGCATAAATGCTCCTACTATCCCCACTATATCCTCCTTAGAGATTTTTAGATAATCCAGTGCATTTCCATAAATAATGTTTCTCTCATCAGGTTTTAGTAAGGCATTAATGGTAGCTGCTCCAACTATGGAAGGCAAAATCTCTACAGATTCAGCCATCTTTAAAATCTCTAAAACATCTCTTCCTATAAACTCACCCGGATAGGGAAAAGGATAAGGCAACCGGTGAGATAATGTGGCTGCAAGTCCACAGCTTCCATCATCAAGCATTACAGTGGTATACTTAAGACCAATGCGAACATCAGCAATAACCCTTCCTTTCGCTCTTCTTTCCACAAATGAGAGAATTTCATCGACAATCATCTTCAATCTTTCCTGAAACCAAATTCAGAGGATATCTTATTACAAACATTTATAATTGAATTCTTTAACTCTTCAGCTTTTTCTTCAGAAAAGCGTGTGGCAGGACCGGCAACGCTTATCGCAGCGATAACTTTTCCCCTATCATCTCTGATGGGAGCACCCAAGCATCTTATGCCTATTCCAAATTCTTCATTATCAATAGCAAAGCCTTGAGCTCTCACCTTTTTCAGGTCTTTCTTTAACTCATTGACATCTGATATAGAGTTAGGAGTGTAAGTAGATAATTTTTTCTGATTCGCAAACATTTCCTCAATTTTCTCTTGAGGAAGGAAAGCCAGCAGAGCTTTTCCTATGGCTGTACAGT
>JAYEHT010000032.1:0-4811 GCA_034659655.1 Candidatus Aerophobota bacterium
TTATCTCCTCTGAACTATTTTTTATTTCTCCTAACTTTTCCAGCAAATCCTCAAGCTCAATTTTGAGAGGGTCATAATAGATAGATAAAGAGCGATAGGTGGGCACTATCTCAGTTATACCTTCTATCTTCTTCTTCTCAATCACAGAGGCCATAATGTGAACTTTTCTGTTTACCTCAGGGGAGATTTTATTGGCAAGTTCAATAAATACCGCCCTCTCTCCGGCAATTAAATTTTTAATCTCTTCCTCAGCCATCTTTTTCTCAATATAAAGCTAACCCGGCATCTCTTCCACTGTAACCTCGTAAGTTTCACCTTCTACAATTACTCTGTATCTTTTTTTAGCAGGTGCGGTGCTCTTTTCGTTTAAAATATTATTTATCTTTAATAATTTTCCATTTTCTACCTGGAGAATTTTGTGAGCTTCCTTAATATCTATTTTCTTAAATTTAATTTTATCTCCCGGTTTTAGCTGACCAACTTTATCTACATCTACACTTAAAATACAGGCAATTTTTGGATATCCACCTGTTGGTCCTCTATCTGCCATTAAAATAATAGGCAGACCATCTCCCGGAACCTGAATTGCTCCCAAAGGAATAGCATCTGTAATTATGTCTGTTTTATCCTTGTGAGTTATCCTGGGTCCCCTTAATCTGTAGCCTGTTCTGTCAGACTCAGGAGAGACAGAATACCAGGAATTCAAAAAGGTCTGAATACCTTCTGGCTTAAAGTAGTCATCCTGCGGTCCCATTATAACGCGCGCCTCAATCTCCTCGGGTAAATCAGGAACAGAGTCTTCAGGTAGGTATCGACGAGCTATTTCTTCCAGAGATTGCCCGGGTAAAAAGGAGCTTATTATATCTCCTTTCCTTAAAGGTCTTCCCTCTATTCCTCCTATCTTTGCTTTGCAGTAAGTAGAGCGGCTTCCTAAAACTAAAGGAATATCTATTCCCCCGGCAACTGATAGGTAAGCTCTAAATCCTCTCTTTGCTCCTCCAAGAGATAAAATCTTTCCCTTTTTTACCTCTGTTGCTCTCCACATTGGTAGGGGAGAGGTATCAATCATAGGGGTTAGGTCTGCTCCTGTAAGGGCAACTGCTGTATTATTTAAAATCTTTAGTTTTACTATACCTAATCCGGTTATCTCTAAAACTCCCTCGTTTATACTATTTGCCACCAACAGATTGGCGATTTTAAGTGAAAAGGTGTCCATACCTCCAGAAACGGGCACTCCATATTTTTGATAGCCAAATCTTCCTGAATCTTGAACAGTGGTTAATAATCCCGGCTCTAAGACCTCAAGAATAGGAGTAGACATTGCTTTTCTCATCTATTTTTAAGTTTTAAATACTCTTCTTCGGAAATAGGATTAAACTTAAGATAATCACCAGGTAAAAAAGGAACAGGGGGTTCTTTATCAGGGTTAAATAATTTCAAAGGGGTTCTCCCAATAATCCTCAAGCCTCCTGGAATCTCCTGAGGCCTTATGCATGTCTGTTTTCCTCCAATTCCAACAGACCCTGCAGCTATATTTACTCTCGGTGTCTTAAGACGGGGAGTAGCTATTCTCTCGTCCACCTCAAGATAGGTATGACCCGGGCTAAAACCGAACATATACACCAGATAATCTCTTCCGGTATGAATCTTTATTACCTCTTCCTGAGAGAGACTGTTGTGCTTTGCTACAAATTCTAAATCCGGCCCATATTCACCTCCATAAACTGTGGGGATTTTTATAACTCTGGGGGAGGGGATTTTTATCTCCTCTGAACTATTTTTTATTTCTCCTAACTTTTCCAGCAAATCCTCAAGCTCAATTTTGAGAGGGTCATAATAGATAGATAAAGAGCGATAGGTGGGCACTATCTCAGTTATACCTTCTATTTTCTTCTTCTCAATCACAGAGGCCATAATGTGAACTTTTCTGTTTACCTCAGGGGAGATTTTGTTGGCAAGTTCAATAAATACTGCCCTCTCTCCGGCAATTAAATTTCTAATCTCTTCTTCAAGCATTCTTTCTCAATATAAAGAGGTGTCAATAGAATTTTAGGAAAACAATTTAAGACTAAAGAAATCTTTTCATAGGAAGGAGAGCTATTTCCTCCTTTTTCAATCCCTGTTTAATGAGTTTAACCAGCTCCACTGCTCCTGGACTATCTCCATGAACACATATAGTATCTATTTTCCTTTCTATAATCTCTCCATTTATACACTCTATTTTCTCTTCTTTTACCATTTGGATTACTCGAGAGAGCACTTTTTGAGGGTTTGTAATTACTGCTTTAGGTAATCTTCGAGAAACGAGAGTTCCATCAGGGTTATATGCTCTATCTGCAAAAGCCTCAGAGGCTACCTTTAGCCCCATCTCTTCAGCTATATCAATAACTTTTGAGCCTGCAAGCCCAAGCACTATAAGTTCTTTATCAAAATCTGCTATTCCTTCCATAACTGCCCGCGATAATCTTTCATCGTTCGCCATTGTATTGTATAATGCCCCGTGAGGTTTAATATGTTGAAGCTCTCCCCCTTCTGCTTTAGCAAATGCATATAGAGAGCCTATCTGATATAGAACATAATTTTTTATCTCTTCCGGAGTAACATCCATCTTTCTTCTTCCAAATCCCATCAGGTCAGGAAATCCTGGATGTGCTCCTATACCGGCTCCATTCTCCCTGGCTATTTTAACTGTTTTTCTCATTACCATAGGGTCTCCGCCATGAAATCCACAACCAATATTTGCTGAGGTAATGTATTTTATAATCTCATCATCCAATCCTATCTTGTAATGACCAAAGCTTTCTCCCATATCGCAATTTAAGTCGATTCTCTTCATTTAAATTACCTCAATTTTTCTCTTAAGAGTTTACCATATCCTTCAATCTTTGGTTTACTTGCTTTAAATTTTTTAAGCATAGCCCAGAGTGTAGCTGTATTACTTGAAATGACAGGTTTTTTAAGTTTTCTTTCTAATTTTTCTATAACCTCTTTTGTGGAAAAATTTGTGCAACTTATGAATATAGCTTCTGCTTCCTTAAAGGCAAGCTCCATAACTAATTTATAAGCCTGTTCAGGTTTCAATCTACCGATTTTAAGATTCTCCTTAATTCCAAAGGCTTTAAAGTCGACTATCTGAAATCCATTTTCTAAAAGAAATTTCTTCTCCAATCTATTTATCTCATCAATATAAGGAGTGGCTACAGCTATTTTTTTTACCTTAAGAGCTTTTAGTGCATCTATCACTGCTGTGGCTGTAGTAACTGCTGGAACTCCGGAAAACTTTTTGATTTCTTCCTCGATAACCTTATCGTGTCCTGTTCCTTTAAGTAGACTTCCGCTTGTGCACCCATATCCGATTACCTCAACTCCTGCATCTGCTAATTTCAAACTCTCTTTTACCGCTTCTTCCTCCATCTTAGCCAGATCATCAGCAGTAACTTCCTTTAATCTCATCCGAGCGGTGTGAATCGAAAAATCTGGAGATAGCAGGTGATAAAATTCGGGCTCCATCGTTGTATTAGAGGAAGGGATAATTAACCCTAATCGTCTATTCATTATCTGCCACCTTTATATTCCCAGGAAAGCTTTTTTAACGATATCACTCTGAAGGAGCTCTTCTCCTGTGCCTTTCTGAATGGTGCGGCCTGTTTGCAGGACATATGCTCTATCCGCAAGTTCCAGAGCTTCGCGCACATTTTGCTCAACAAGCAGTATAGTGTGCCCTTCCTCATTCAATTTTTTCACCACTTCCAGAACTTCGGTAACTAATTTGGGCATTAATCCCAGGGATGGTTCATCGAGCATCAAGAGCTTAGGAGTGGACATCAATCCCCTGCCAATGGCCAGCATTTGCTGCTCTCCACCACTGAGGGTTCCTCCTCTCCGTTTATAACGCTCCTTTAATGTGGGGAAGAGATGGTAAACATAGTCCGTTCTTTCTTCTATCTCTTCTTTCGTCCTGGTAGTAAAGGCTCCCAAAAGCAGGTTCTCCTCCACCGTCAAGGGTCCAAAGATAAGCCTCCCTTCCGGGACATAGGTAATTCCCAGCTGAACAACCTCTGCGGTATTTTTCTCGGTAATATCTATCCCTTCAAACTCAATATTCCCTGACACTGAGCTGAGGGCTCCAACGACTGTTTTTAAAGTAGTAGTTTTGCCAGCACCGTTAGCACCTACAATGGCAACTAATTCTCCCTTCTCTACCTCAAACGATACCTCATGAAGAGCAGGAATCCCTCCATAATGAACCTCAATCTTATTTACCTTTAACATATCTCTCTCCAAGGTATGCTTTAATCACCTCTTCTTCCTTTGCTACTTCCTCGGGTGAGCCTTCGGCAATTTTTCTCCCTGCGGCCATCACAATAATTCTCTCTGAAATTCTCATTATGAACTCCATGACATGTTCGGTCAACAGGAGAGTTAAATTCTTCTCTTTATGTATCCTGCGTAAGGTATCAATAATCTGTGTAGTCTCCAGAGGGTTTAAGCCGGCAGCAATCTCATCTAAGGTCAGGAGTTCTGGTTCGATAGCAAGAGCTCGAGCCAATTCAATTCTTTTCTGGGTAGCTATCGGTAGTTCTGTGGGGTATGCATTTGCTTTCTCTTTCAAATCTACCAGCTCCAGTATTTCTTGAGCATCTCTTCTTGCTCTTTCTCGATCGTTCATCCGGCAGAAAGCACCAACCATTACGTTCTCTTCAACCGTTAGTCTTTCCATCATCCTTATAATCTGAAAAGTTCTGCCTATTCCTGCTCTGGCACTCCGATGTGCTGGCCAGCCGGTAATATCTTTGCCTTTGAAGAAGACT
>JAYEHT010000033.1:0-4779 GCA_034659655.1 Candidatus Aerophobota bacterium
TAGCTTTACTTATTGAAGGAGTTACAGATAATAAGAAAAGAGCTATCTCAGAAATCAGGCATATTCTGACTATGCATGGAAGTCATTTAGGGGAGGCGGGATGCGTTAACTGGTTATTCAACAGGAAGGGATTAATGGTCCTATCCAAGGATAAAGTAGATGAAGATAAAGCGATGAACTTAGCTATTGAGATAGAAGCAGAAGATGTGAGAGATGAAGGAGATACTTTAGAGATTATCTTTTCTCAGAATAAACTTAATCAGGTTAAAGAGAAAATTCAAAAGGCGGGTTATTCTTTTGAGCTGCTGGAATCGACTATGATTCCACAGACTACCGTTCCCCTTGAAGAAAAGGAAGCTTACCAGATGCTCAGATTAATGGATGCCCTTGAGGAATCCGAAGAGGTGCAAAAAGTTTACGCTAATTTTGATATTTCTGATAAAATTTTAGATAAGGTTTCCTGAATAAAATCCTATTTACAAGAACCCTTCCATTTAGTTTAGTGCTGAAAAGAATCAAGGATTTTCTGAGATGGAGCAATTTTATTTGACATTTTTTTTAAGTGAGGTATAATAATCAGCGTCTGTAAAATGAACTTCCCATCTGTTATGATAGCCGAGTTTTGTAAAAGGAGATTCTCAATGTATAAATCTGTCTGCTGGAAATTATATCTTCTTTTCTATCCACTTTTCCTTCATAATATCCAAGTCAATAAAGCCATCAAAAAATCTAATGAATTAGAAATAAGAGTCAAGGAGGTGAAAAACATAATTTAAGACGAGGTAAAAAAGATTAAAGGAGGAGAATTATGTTTAGTAAAGTAAAATCCGTAGGTTTGATAGGGCTTTTGATTTTTGCTGTGATGCTAATAGGAGCAGTTCCATTAGCACAGGCAAGCCCTCCGAAAGAGATTAAAATTGGGATTATTTACCCGCTGTCCGGTGGTTTGGCCGCTACAGGTAAAACTATGAAGGAAGGAGTTGAATTAGCAGCTGATATTATTAATCACAAACATCCTGAACTGGGAATTCCAATAGCTGAGTGGGAAGGGATACCGAATTTAGGAGGAGCTAAAATCAAGGTAATATTCGCCGACCATAGGTCAGATCCCGGGCTGGGGGCCGATTTAGCAAAGAGGTTAATAAAGGATGAGAAAGTTGCCGGTATTCTTGGCTGCTATAATAGTTCAGTAACTAAAACGGCGTCCAGAGTTGCCGAACGGTATAAGGTTCCCTTTCTTAACGGGACCTCATCCTCTCCTTTGCTTACCACCAGAGGCTTTGAGTGGTTCTGGAGGACCAGCCCGCACGATACCATCTTCACCAAAGATCTATTTGACCTCTTAGATGGCATGGTTGAAGGGAAGGCCCGCGGTGTGGGAGCTATTTCTAAAGAAGAGATAAAAAAGTTGGCCGTTGCTATGGAGGATACTGAATATGGCTCAGCTGCACGAGAATTAGTAGATAAATTCGCCTCTGAGCGGGGGTATGAAGTTGCAGAATCCTTCTTATATGCACATGAGGCACCAGACCTGACCAGTGAGTCCCTGAGATTGATTACCTCTAAAGCCGATTGCTATCTATTCGCCTCTTATCTTGCGGATTCTATTCTCTATATTAAGACTTTGAAAGCGATGGGCGCTGCACCCAATATAATTTGGGGTCAGGATGCCGGATTCATCATCCCGGAGTTTGCTGAGACGCTGGGAGCTGATATAAACGGTATTATAACCCGGGCTGTCTTCGCCCCTACCCTGGCTAAGGTTAAGCCCATAGCGGCCAAAATCAACAAGATGTACAGAGAAAAGACAGGCTATGACTTCTCCGGTGCCTCAGCAAGAGCGTTTACTGGACTTCACACCTGGGCTTACGTATTGAATAGTGCCGGATCGACTGACCCTGAAGCACTCAAAAAGGCATTTAATGAACTTTGTATCCCGGCGGAGGAACACATTATGCCTTGGGGAGATATAGAATTTGGCTCAATCTTCCCCGGGGAAACCCACCAGAATTTAGGTGGAACAGGGATAATTGCACAACATCAATGGCATGAAGAAGAGGGGAAACTCACATTAGAGGTTATTTATCCCTTTGAATATGCGAGCGCCGATATGATCTATCCCTTCCCGGGTTGGAAGTAAAGGAGAACTCGAGAAGCAGGTTCTAAAGAGCAACAGTGATTATGGAGGAGAAACCAGTGGTAGCAAGCTTTATCCATCCCCGGAAGAGTATCATCCGGGGTGGAGAGCTCTTTAATCAACTTCTTAAGGTTGATAAATTGGTGGTAGATGCTATCAAACTTGAGAAGATCCTGCTGGTTTCTCCTGCCATCTATAAAACAGCTATATTCAAGAATTTATCAATAGAAAAGACAAAGTAGGTAGACGCCTTCGGTTTTTCAGCTATAGGAGGAGATTTTTAAAGGAGGAAAAATGGTTTTAGCAACAGAAATAGCAGTTTCAGGCATATTAATGGGCTCTATCTTTGCCCTTGTGGCTTTGGGACTATCGCTTGTCTTTGGCGTAATGAATATCGTTAACTTCGCCCATGGCGAATTCCTGATGATAGGAATGTACAGTGCTTTTCTAACCTCAACCTTCCTTTCTATTGAACCATTGGTTTCCTTACCTTTTGTGGCAGTGGTAGGATTTTTACTCGGTATTATAAGCTATTATCTTCTCATCCGTTACCTCTTACGGGGACCTATGATAGCTCAGCTTTTCGGAACATTTGGACTGATGCTATTCCTCCGTTATTTAGTTATGTTTATCCTGGGTCCAAGCCCTCGGGCCATTCACGAGGGGATCCTCATAGGAAAAACCTTTTCTTTGAGCTGGCTTACACTTGATATAAGCAAGCTGGCGGCGGGAGGATCCAGCATAATATTATTTGTGTTAGTTTCCTGGATGATAGAGAGAACAAGGTTAGGAAGAGCTTTAAGGGCTACTTCTATTGATGCAGAGGCAGCCGGGTATATGGGTATAAACACCGAAAAGATGAACGCCCTGGCCTGGGGGATTGGCGGAGCTACTGTAGGGATAGCGGGAGGACTGCTGGCCAATTTCTACTATATTACTCCTACCGTAGGGATGCTTTTCTGTATGATTGCTTTTGCGACCGTTGCTCTGGGTGGATTTGGAAGCATCAAAGGAGCTTTCCTCGCCGGTTTGATTGTTGGCTTAATAATGATGGTAGCCGGTCAATACCTGAGTCAAATAAAGCTCGTCTTTGTCTATCTTGTTTATTTTCTTGTGGTAGTACTTAGACCTAAAGGCCTTTTCGGGTGGTAAAATGAAGGTTGTTGTTAGAATATTAAAGGATGCGTTTTCATTTAATGATCTCCCTCTTGTTGAGAGGATTGCCTTTGTAGCCTTCCTTGTTTTTGTCTTTTTCTTCCCCTGGATTGTACATACCTCCTATCCCAGAGCGGTTATGATCAATTTCCTCCTCTTTGCTATGTATGGCCTCAGTTGGAACCTTATAGGAGGTTATGGGGGACAGGTAGACCTGGGCCAGGCCAAAAATGTAGGGTTTGGAGCTTTTGCTACTGCTCTTATGATAACCTGGTGGGGTTTACCGTTCTGGATTACTGTTCCTGTAGGCATTACAATTGCCGTAGCAGAGTCATTCGCTGTCGCCTATCCTATGTTCCGGCTACGAGGGCATTACTTCGCTATCGCCACCCTCTGCGTTGCTCTGGTATGGCAACAACTTTTCCTCTTCTGGGATTGGACCGGAGGGGCCCGGGGTGTGGAGCTACCGATAAAATCTATTCCCAACTTTACCTATATGCAATTCAGTGCCATCGGCTATCACTACTTTATTTTCGCCCTTTTTATAGCGGAATTCTTGTTTATGAACTGGTTCAGGAAGTCAAAAATGGCTTATGAGCTGCAAGCTGTCAGGGATAACGAAGATGCTGCGGCAAGCTTGGGGATCAATGTTACCTGGACAAAAGTCAAAGCTTATCTTATTACCGCAGCTATGGGAGCGGTGGGCGGCAGCTTTTACGCAGTTTATCATTTGTATATTGATCCACGATGTATTATGCAGCTGGATTTATCCATCTTAATCGCCATGACGGCTATGGTTGGTGGAGCCGGCTCTATATGGGGTCCTATACTGGGTGCGGCAATTCTCATTCCCCTGGATATGTATTTAGCAGTTTTATTAGGTGGGAAAGGTTTCTACGGCATAGATTTCATAATTTATGCTTTGATAATAATGATTATGGCTGCTCGGGAACCGAGAGGGATCTGGGGTATTATTGAAAGGATGAGAAGGAGAGGTTATGCTCTTAGAAGTTAAGAATTTATATAAGGAATTTGGTGGAGTGGTAGCCAACGCCGGCATTTCCTTTGGGTTAGAGAAAGGAGAAATCGTAGGTCTTATCGGTCCTAACGGGGCAGGAAAAACCACTCTGTTTAATTGCATTGCCGGGTATTACAAGCCCACCAGTGGTAAAGTCTTCTTCAAAGGCAAAGATATTACCGGCTGGCCAGCACATCGGAGTGCCAGAGCAGGAATAGGCAGAACTTTTCAGATTATAAGGATGATGGAAAGACTAACGGTTGAAGAGAACGTAATGGTCGGTGCTTTCTGCCGGATGAACGATCGAGAAAGAGCAAGAAGAGATGCTCAAGAGATACTGGAGCTGGTAGATTTGAAAGAAGAGGCAAATGCATACCCCACAGAACTACCGATAGCTACCCAGAAAAGAATTGAATTGGCTCGAGCTCTTGCTATCGAACCAGAACTCCTGACCTTAGATGAGATTGCT
>JAYEHT010000034.1:0-4689 GCA_034659655.1 Candidatus Aerophobota bacterium
TCAAAGTAAACCTCCTCCTGCCAAATCTTAGCTATACCTTCTATGGGAAGGCCTTCATAAATTCTTTGAGCAGTCTTTGGGTTTCTATCGTCCAGTTCTGCCAAAACTTCCCCTTTACCTTTAATTTCTATTTTAATTTCTTTCATTGGCCTATAAAATTATCCCACCGCCTTATCTGACTTTAAAAAATCCAGCCAGGATTTGGGAAAGAACTCATAATTCAGATGGCAAGGAAACTCGGGACAATCAAAGCAAAGCTCTCCACCCTTTTCCTTAGCACAGGCGGGCATCTTGCATACAGGATTTGGCCTACAGCCAGAACATTGTCTCTTCAAAAATTTGGGACACTTCTCACAGTAAATTCCGCATACTCCAACCTTTTTCATCTTCTTTCTAGGTCTTTTGCCCGGCGATATTGTTGATAAATTTAGGATCCTTTAGGGTCGGCTCTGCGAAACCTACCATATCAGCCCCCACTTCAAAGAGTTTCCTTACCATGTCCCCAGATCTAACATAGCCACTTACCAAAAGAAAAAGGGAGTATCTCTTTTTAATGTTTCTGACAAATTCAAAATCGGGCCTCTTAGCTTTCTCATCTCTGATGTTAAAATGCACACCAAAAAGATCCAGATCTGCAACTTTATCGAGGACCGGCCTGTAATCGGGGATTACGCCTTCCTTAAATTTGGCAATTACTGGAATATCCACCTTAGAGAAAATCTCAAGCCATCTAAAAAGTTCAGCTCTATTTTGGGGTAAAGCCATAGCTCTGAGCTTCCCCAGGCGAAGGTATGGTTCATAGTCTCCATGAATATTAAGCTCTAAGATATCTCCGCCAGCTTTGTAAAAGCATTCAGCGGCCTTCAAGCCCCACTCAAGCTTAGGCGTAGCAAGATTTAAACAGACGCGAACTTTTGAACTACCTCTTGCTCGTCTGCATTCATCGATAAAAAAGCTAATACACTCTTTTTCCCCAGGAGGCAGGACAAGTTCTCTCTTTCCATAAGCTGGTGGTTCCACTAAATATGCTCCCATTTGAACCATAGCACAACTCTCACCTCTTTCTGAACAGAAAGAACCTCCGGTAATTCCCATCATAGAAGAAAGAAATAGCTTTTTCCAAAGACTTTCATGAATTTTCCTTACTTTCTCTCCCGTTATCTTCACCTCATTATTGAATCAAAAATTAGTTCATAAGAGTCTCATACGCGGAGCTTTAGAGGTTGAGTAATGTTTTATTCCCATTTTTAATCTTTTCGGAACCGATGCAATCTTCTTATGTGCTTTTCTTTCATTTCTTTTTGGCTTCTTCTGGAGATAGGTTTAGGCAAAGTTCAGTGCGTTGTATCAGATCCCTTCTACCCAAGCAGCTCACCTACCATATTTTCCTTTAAGCTGAGTAAACTCAATTTCTTTTTTCTTTATACCCTTAAGAAATTTTTTTCTTCCAACTCCTGATGCAAACTCAAGCTTCTCTTTTAGAGCATACAATTTAAAGATATACCTATGAGCAGGACCGGGAGGAGGTGATGGTCCTCCATAGCCTATATCCCCAAAATCATTTCTGCCCTGTCTTGCCCCACCAACAGATTCTAATTCTTCCTCTTTTGGAATTCCTGCAGGAAGTTCTGTCACATTGGGAGGGACATTGTAAATAATCCAGTGGGTAAAAACTCCCACAGGAGCATCAGGGTCCTCTACTATTAAAGCAAGAGCTTTTGTTCCTTCTGGAGAAGAGCTCCATGAGAGGGGTGGAGATATATTCTCACCATCTGCAGTAAATCTTCTGGGAATAACTTCTCCTTCTTTAAATGCAGAACTTTTAATCTCCCAGCTCATCTGTTTGCCTCCTTTCTTTTCAAGGTATTCTACCTTTTTTTCCAAAGTCTTAATTCGAAACGAGAGCTTCTCGGTTTTCTCCTCAATCATAGCTGTAACCTTCTTCTCACTTAAAGGAGCTGGTTGGAAAAAGGACACTCGAACAGCCAGCACACATCCAACAATAGCTACAACTAAAGCAACCATAGAAAGCACAAAGTTCGCCTTCACTCCCATTCTTCCTCTCCTCCTTATTCACCCTAAAATTAGCTCATTTGTAAAAATAGGATAAATTGCTCTAATCTGTCTTCAGAATAGGCTCATACACGGGACTTTAGAGGTTAAGGCAATATATATTACCTCCCTTTTTTGATGCCTATCTTACTATTCACCTTCTCTACCAGTTCTGTTTTGCGTGTTTTCGTCTCTTTAAGCCAATCTTTTATTCTTCTAAACCACATGGGTATTTTTTGACTTCTATATCTTCTAAAATTACAGGAATTTTCTGCCAATCTTCTTTTTGTTTTTGTTTTGGTCTTGTTACTCTTGCTCTTGAAGAAGTATGATAAAGAAGATAAACAAAGGGAGTAACATCCGTAATTACTCCACCTATATCATTTTTAAGTTTAAAGTTTTTTAACTGCGTAGAATTAGGGAATAAATATTTAACAGCCTGTAATGCTGTTACTCCCAATGTTACAATTAGTTTAGGATGAATAATTCGTATTTGCCTTTTAAGGAAGGGAAAGCAATTTTTAATTTGTTTTCTCTGAGGTGGAGTATCAACCCACCATTCAAATAAGGGATAACACAAAACAGCATTTGTTATAAAAATATCTTTTCGGCTTATACTAATACTTAAAAATAATTCTTTGAAAAACCTAGCAGTTGGGTCCTCGTTATCAAAAGATATTCGTCCTGATTTCCCAGCACCTCTTCTGCCCGGTCGTTCATTAATAAATAGAATTTTTGCCCCTATACCTCCATTTTTCTCATCAGGGAGTGGAACACACAAATGGGTCTTTCCGTAACACTTCTTACATACTTTTGCCTCTTTAAAAATAGCAATAATTTCTCTATCTAAAAGTTTTTTCTCCCTTAATAACTCTTTCATAAATATCTCTATTTTGGAAGTTTAGAGTTTAAGGCACATTTTATACCTTGCCATTTTCACTTCACTGTCTCTCTTAACTTCTTCCCTGCTCTAAACTTTGGGACTTTCTTTGCGGGTATCTGCATCTCTTCTCCTGTTTGAGGGTTCCTCCCTCTCCTTGTTTTCCTTTCTATCACCTGAAAAGTTCCAAAACCAACTAAAGTAACTTTTCCATCATTAGAAAGAGTATTTATGATAGTTTCTGTCACAGCGTCCAATATATTCTTGGCCTCTTTCTTGGCAATACCTGTCTTGTCGCTTATTGCTCCTATTAATCCTGCTTTATTCATCCTACCCTCCTATTAATCTTTTCTCTCCTTTTATTAGCCTAAAATTGATTTATTTATAACTCCACCAGCAACGATTCTTGCAGACGCCAAACCTCCAAGAAAACAATCATTCTCTCTTTTCCCCTTTTTTAAAAAAGCTTATGGTAAAAATCTCTAATAAAGAACTCCCACTATCTTAGTTCGAGTAACGGTTGAACCACCTGCTTTAGCTGTAATCTTGCAAATATAAGTGCCATTATTAACTCTCTGCCCATACATATTCACTCCCGTCTATGTCCATTCTGTGCTAGAGGTAACATAATCATTCCACTCATAAACTATTTTCCCTGGAAGATTAAAGACATATACAGTAATATCTGCTGGCTCACTCACTCCTAAAATAATTCTAACTGGGTTACCTCCTCGAGCTACAGATTGAGAAAAACTCAAAGAAAGAAATCCTTTGGATTCAATTTCATATAATTAGTTTTTCCTTTATTCCAGAGCTTTACAATTAATGCGTTACGCTTTTCTTTTGCTGGCATAATTAATCTCCATTGCTACTTCTCCCATAAGTGATATTCCCCTTGATAGAAATAGCCTAAAGGAATTCCCTCTTCACTAAAAAATAAAGCTACAATGTCGGTATCCATATCTGTAGCATATACCTTTATAAACGAATATATAGCTTCCAATGTCTTTTTAAATTCCCCCAATAAAGTTATTCCAGACTTATAAGAAGACCTATTTCTGGTGTCAAAAATATCTAAACAAATCTTACCCTTAGTATCAACTCTCCGAAAACTCTCCTTATATCTCCCATCTGGATCATAATAAAAACCAACAGACAAAAAAGTATCTGGATTACGCATCATATAATCAACTCTGGCCTTTAGCAACATAACCTCCATATAGTTTGCTTTAGCCTCATACATCCATTCCTTAACTTCCCCATATCCCAAAACTGGCGCAAAACAAAGACTTACACCCAGCAAAACCGCAGTTAATAATTTCCTCTTTTTCACTTTAACCCCTCTTGTCTTATAAATGTATAAAAACCGGCTATTTTTATTCTGAAGAGTCATTAAACCTCCAAAGATAATTCAACCTCTCCTGGTAAATTCTGATTATCTCTTCTTCATTGATAAACTCTAAGAGATTTTCCTCCTCCGACTTTTCCTCCCCGATAGGTTTACCATATTTAGCAACAAGAGCACTCTCTAGTTTTGTTTTCAATCCTTCCAATTCTGCTTTTTTATATATTGTTTCTCCCTTAATCTCTATTTCAAATAATTTGGCGTTTACAAATCGGAAGTAGAGGTCAGCCTTTTTCCCTAACACTCTCAACTCCTCTGTATAAAGAGTATAAGGCGAGGACCCAAACCAACCAAAGAGGGGGTAAATTCTACCAAACCTATTTTCTTCCGTCACCGACCAAAAATCACCTAG
>JAYEHT010000035.1:0-4682 GCA_034659655.1 Candidatus Aerophobota bacterium
CTTTTACATCATTTTAAGAAGATAGTATGGTATATTTCGTTTTTTGGCAATGATCAAGGATCAAATAGTGCACTTTTAAACTTTAAATCACCATAAAATCAGTGCACTTTTAAACTTTAATTGACAGTGTGTACTTACTAATCCTTGACAATTCTCTTTAAGTTAGTATTATTAAAAGAGTAGTAGAAGTCTTAGGCAACCGGATGGACACTATATGGACACCAGAAGAAGAAATTCAGGGAGAGGAAAAATTTGAGCTTTCGAGACCCGTGCCAGTAGATGAATCAAAGATGCCGAAGTGGTGGAATTGGTAGACACGCAGCATTCAGGATGCTGTGGAGTTAGCTCCTTGGGGGTTCAAGTCCCCCCTTCGGCACTTCTTTATTTAACCTTCATAATCTTGCAATTTACTAAATAGGGTGAGTTAAAATTGGTCTTCTCACCTGCCCGTTTATTTGGAATAGGTAAAAGTCTTGCAGAAAGGGGCTTATTCAGCTTTAAGGCGAGAGAAGAAACATCTAAAAGAATAGCTTCTATTTTTTCTAAAGGTGTATTGCCAGGAATGGGAATCATATCCAACCCTGTTCCACATACAGCTGAATAAACCAGCAGGGTATCTATATTAAATAATCCTTCATCGTTTCTCTTTGCCAACCCGATATCCTCCAGAACAGGGAGCATTAAACCAGAATATCCACATCTCTTTATCTTTAAATTTTTTAAAACTCCTGTAATAATAGAGGAGATGGATAAGGTTGCTGGAGAGCCGAATTTCCCAAAACCCAATTTCTCAAAGGTGTAAGCTATACTTCCCTCCTCATTTAAAGAAGGTGCAGGGGATACATCAATCCCTTTAAATTTAACCTTTTTTCTCTTCTCTATATCTTTTGCTGTCTCTTCAATAAGGGAAACTTTCTTCTGGAAAACATTTTTTAGCTCGCATCCAGCCTCTTCTAAATTATCCACATCTTCAAAAGCTTTCCTGACCAATCCTGCTCCTTCCAATCCGATAGCAAAACTTATCTCTTTACCAGAATGGTAAGCGGCAGGGAAAAAGGGGATATTAGAAGGACAATGAGCTAAGGCAGCAAAACGGAGATTACCATATCCTTCCTCCGATACTTCTGAGATTCTCTTAATTACCTTAGCTGTCTTTTTTATAGCTTTAAAACTTATTCCTCTTTTCTGTGTAGCTATAGTAACAGAAGAAAATAGATTAGAAGTAATCATATTTATTTCAGGAATTAAATCTATATAAGAGAGTTTGTCTTCATCGGGAAAGATGCTTCCTATACTCAAAAAAGCGATACTCTCACTCGCGCACCTATCTTCTATCTCTTTTAAAGTCTTCAATATAATGTTTTTCGATTTACCCCTCAAGTAATCCACCCAGGGTTGAGTGCATATTCTTAAACTTTGGACCTCTATACTTTTATCTTCGAATTCCCTTTTAGCTTCCCTGCTGAATTTAGCTGCCTGTTCTATCACCTTTTTCTTACCAGGAAAATCCAAATTTAGGCCTGTGGTAATCGTTCTTATCTTCATCTTATCTATATTAACAACATCTTGTCCTCAACCAACTTCTCTTTTTTTACCTCACTGAATTTATCTAAAAGGTCGTTAACACTCATTTTAGCTCTCTCTTTTCCAGAGATATCGAGTATTATTCTTCCTTCGTGCATCATAATGGTTCTGTTGCCAAACTTTAAAGCCTCCTCCATATTATGGGTAACCATAAGCGTGGTCAGACTATTTCTGGCGACAATTTCTTTGGTTAAATGTATAATTTTTTGAGCAGTTTTAGGGTCCAGACTTGCTGTATGCTCATCAAGCAATAATAACTCAGGCTCAGCAAGAGTAGCCATTAAAATTGTTAAAGCCTGCCTCTGTCCACCCGATAGTAAGCTAACCTTCTCCCGCAGTCTATCTTCCAGACCTAACCCTAATGTTTTAAGTTTTCTCCGAAACTCTTTTCTCTTTTTACGGGTTATAGCAAGACGCAGTCTTCTTTTTTTATTCTTTAAAGAAGCTATAGCTAAATTTTCCTCAATAGTCAAAGATGCTGCTGTTCCCTCCAGTGGGTCCTGAAATACTCGTCCAATAGAGGGGGCCCGTTTATATTCGGGCAGCTTAATGACATCTTGTCCATCTATTTCGATTTTACCCTCCTCAGGAGGAAATACTCCGCTGATTACATTTAAAAGGGTTGTTTTACCTGCCCCATTGCTGCCAACAATAGTCACGAAATCAGAACGAGGTACATACAAATTAATCTCCTGGAGGGCCACATTTTCATTAGCGCTTCCCTTAAAAAATACCTTACTTAAATGGTTTATCTTTAACATACTCTTTACCCCTGTTAGATAGTATTTCCTTAGATAGAGAGCATCTAACGGGGTTTACCTTTTTATAATTCTAAGAGGTTTTAATTCCATTTTTGTTTTCAGAATAAGGAAAGAGAGAATAAGAATTACCAATAAACCTGTAAGAAGCTTTAAATCAGTTGGTTTGAATCCGAAGTTATATCCCCATTTAAGAGCTGCAGCAATAGCTAAGCGATAAGCAATGGCTCCAATAATGACCTCAAAAGTTATCATTCCCACTGTTCTTCCCCTGATCAAAGCTCCTCCAATAATTACAGAGGCGAGGCCCGCTATAATCATTCCAATACCCATACTTATATCAGCAAACCCCTGATATTGCGCAAATAAAGCCCCTGATAAGGCAACCATCCCGTTAGACAAACTCAATCCAATTATTTTAGTAGTATCGGTATTTACACTATTTGCACGGCTCATCTGCTCATTATCTCCCGTTGACCGAATAGCCAACCCCAATTCTGTGTGCAAAAAAAGGTCTACCAGAAGCTTCAAAGCAATTACCACCAAAAGAAAAATGAGAGGGATAAAATATCTATCCTCTAAGGGTAAATTAATTTCTTTTAAGATGCTAATAACAGTTTTATGCCCCAGATAGGGAGAAAGAGAAATATTTGGTCTACCCATAATTCGTAAATTTATAGAATATAAACAGATCATTGTTAAAATTCCCGCTAAAAGGGGAGTAATTTTCAGCCTTGTATGTAAAACACCTGTTAAAAGACCCGCCAGAGCTCCTGCTAAAATGGATAAAGGAAGCACCAGAAATGGATTTAACCCTTTAAAAATCATTATTGCGGCTACCGCTGCGCCTAAAGGATAACTACCATCTACACTAAGATCAGGAAAGTCTAATACTCTAAAACTTATATAGACGCCGAGAGCTAAAATAGCAAATAGTAAACCCTCTTCTATTCCATGCAAAATAAAAGAAACCATTCTTGTCTCCCTTTTCCAATTTATTAATAGGGGAGAGATTCTAAAGAACCTCTCCCCTATTTTATTACTTACCTATAACTTTAACCTTAACTTTTCCCCCTTCTTTTTCTATCTTTTTAGCAAACAAAGAGATAGAGTCAACAAAAGAGGAAGGAGAAATACCTATTTCCATCACAATATCCATATTTATATGCAATTCCAAGTTCTTGGCAAATTCTACCGGGATCTCAGTCGGTTTTTTCCCTTTGAGAATTTTTATCACTATGGGAGCTGTTTGCCTTCCATGCTGGTAATAATTGAAGCCGAGAGCCGCCAGAGGTCCCTTTTCTATAGTAGTAGGGTCAGCCGTTATCAAAGGGATATCGTTTTCATTTGTCACCTGCACTACTGCATCCAGAGCTGATACTGTGGTATTATCGGTGGAAACATAAATAGCCCCCACTCTTCCTGACAATGATTGAGCCGCTAAAAAGACATCGGCACTGCTGGAAACGGTAGCCTCTAATAATTCCAAGCCCAGCTCTTTGCAAGTTTTTTTTGCTAAATTGTTTGTAGTTACAGAGTTTATTTCGGCGGCATTATAGAGTGTTCCCACTCTCTTTACCTGAGGTACTATCTCTTTTATAAGTTGAAACTGTCTTCTTACAGGAGTTAAATCGGATATGCCGGTCACATTATTACCTGAGCTTTTTAGGTTCTTAACCAATCCTGCTCCTACAGGGTCAGTCACTGCTGAGAAAACAATGGGAATGGTGGTGGTAGAATTTACTGCTGCTTGTGAGGTAGGGGTAGCGATAGAGAGGATCAGGTCTACCCTTTCAGAAACAAACTTTTGAGCAATTGTATTGGCAGTTGCCATATCTCCCTGGGCGTTTTGCATATCGTAGGCAATGTTTTTTCCTTCAATGTAACCATTTTCAGCCATCGCCTCAGTAAAACCATCTCTAACTGCATTTAACGCTGGATGGTCTACAATTTGCATAATCCCAACTTTAACTACCTTCTCTGCAGCAGGAAGGAAACTGCATCCAAAGACCAGTAAAAATGTCCCTATTAAACTTACTGCTATTAATATCTTATCTCTTCTCTTCATTACTTTCTTACCTCCTCTAATCTATTCTAATCTTCTCTGCCAGTGAAAATCTTATTCCTCACCTCCTCCATTTTTGGCAGGATTCTTAATTTTTCTTTTATAGTATAATCTTTATCTTTTTTTTGTCAAGAAAATCTCGGGACTTTGTCAATTAAAGTTTAAAAGTGCACTGATTTTATGGTGATTTAAAGTTTAAAAGTGCACTATTTGATCCTTGATCATTGCCAAAAAACGAAATATACCATACTATCTTCTTAAAATGATGTAAAAGG
>JAYEHT010000036.1:0-22755 GCA_034659655.1 Candidatus Aerophobota bacterium
TCATATTTTCTCCTCTAAATTCTTTAAGCTCTCCTTATAAGGGGGCTTACATATTCCCTTTTCTGTAATTATTCCTTTAATATATTTAGCGAGAGTTATATCAAAAGCGGGATTATAAACTTTTACCTTTTCGGGAGCGATAACCTTCCCCAATCCTTTTATTACCTCATTTTTATCTCTCTTCTCAATAGGAATATCTCCTCCTTCTGGTAAAAATAAATCAATGCTTGATAGAGGAGAGACCACATAGAAAGGAATCTCATTCTCTTTTGCCAGAACAGCTAAAGTATAAGTTCCTATCTTATTAGCTGTATCTCCGTTAGCGGCTATTCTATCTGCTCCTACTAAAACCTTATCAATTTTTCCTTCTCTCATCGCCTCGCCTGCCACATTATCACATATAAGCACAGTCTCAATTCCTTCTCTTAGAAGTTCCCAGGTTGTCAATCTTGCTCCCTGGAGAAGAGGTCTTGTTTCATCAACATAAACCTTAACTCTTTTCCCTTCCTCTTTAGCTCGGTAAATAACTCCTAAGGCAGTCCCATAATCAGCGGTGGCTAATGCTCCAGCATTGCAATGGGTAAGAATAGTATCCCCATCTTTAATAAGGGAAGCCCCTTTTTCTCCTATCAGACGATTACACCTTTTATCCTCTTCTATAATTTGGAGAGCTTCTTTTTCTAAAGCTTCTTTAATTTCTTCTATTTTTCTCTTCCTATTTTTTTCCATACACCGGTGCAATCTTTTTAATGACCGAAAAAGGTTTGCTGCTGTAGGGCGAGAAGAACCTATATAACTTATCAGCTCTTCCAACTCTTCTTTAAAACAGGGATAATCTTTAGCCGAAGATCTCTTCATTCCTAAAACTATTCCAAGAGCTGCAGCTATTCCCAGAGCCGGAGCTCCTCTTATTTTAAGAGAAACTATCGCTTTTCTTAAAGTTTCTATATTTTTGCAATAAATATATTTTAGCTTTTGAGGAAGTAGAGTCTGGTCAATAATTTTAATCTGACCATCTACCCATTCTATAGTATTAATGGGCATTCTTTACTCCTAAATTGTTGCTTATACTGATGAATTCTTCTTCCCTTAAGTCTTCTGCTCTCTCTTTCCAATTTATCCCTGCAGTCTCTAATTTTTCTTTAATTAAATCTTTGTTTATTCCCAAACTTTTGCTCAAAGAGTTTGCAAGCATTTTACGCCGTGAAGAGAAAGCTGCTTCCACTACAGAAAAAAAGTTATTCTCATCTTTTGCCCTATATCTTTTGCTTTTTTCTATCTTAAGCAGAGTAGCTCCCACCTTAGGAGGGGGGATAAAAGCTTGAGGAGGAACATCAATTATCTTCTCTCCATCCCCGTAATAGTTCATCAGAACAGTTAGCTTCCCCCTTCTTTTATTCCCCGGTTTAGCTAAAAGTCTCTCTGCCATCTCTCTTTGCACCATTACTACCATAAATTTAATCCAATCTTTTTTAACCATATCCAGTAAAATTGAAGAGGCTATATAGTAAGGTAGATTTCCTGCCAATTTAACTGATTTTGCTTGCTTAAACTCCTCATCGAAGGATATCTGTGTTATATCTTCGCAAATCACCTTTAAGTTTAAATACTCTTCAAGCTCTTTCTTTAACATTTCACACAAGTTTTTATCTACTTCCACAGCGATTACTTTTCCACCTTTTCTAACTAATTTTTCTGTTAAGACCCCTGTTCCTGCACCTATCTCCAAAATTGTATCTTCTTTAGCTACCTTCAGGGTCTTCATTATTCTTTCAATGATGCGAGGGTCGATAAGAAAATTTTGGCCTATTTCTCTTTTGGGAGTGAAATTGTATTTATACCAGAGATACTCCACCTTATCCTTTAATTTCATCTATTTTTCAATACGGGGGAAAAGGGGAGGTCCCTTTTTTATCTCTGTTCCCGGGGTTATCCCCTTTTTAATACTCTCTTCATTTAGAATCTGCTTCTCCAGTTCCTCTTTAATTCCTAATTGATTCCACATCTTTTTTGCTAATTGAGGAATAAAAGGAAAGATAAGAAGGGTAATTATCCGTAAGGTATCTAAAACATTATATAAAACTGTCCCACACCCTCCTTCTCTCTTTTTATCCTTAGCCAGATTCCAGGGAGCACGCCTATCTATATACAGATTAGCCGATCTTACTATTTCCCAAATTAAAGAGAGAGCCCTGGAGAAAGAGAGAGTATTCATTATCTCATCTAATTGAGAGATGGTCTCTTCTGCTCTATTCTTTATTTCTATCCCATCGCTCTTTTCTCTATCAGGATAAGGGATTCTCCCCTCATAATACTTTATTACTAAAGGAAGCGTTCTATTAAGTAAATTTCCTAAATCATTTGCCAGGTCGCTATTTACCCGTTTAATAAATAAAGATAGGGAAAAAATCCCGTCTTCTCCAAAAGGAGGGTCTCTAAGAAGAAAATAGCGGAGGGAATCAGCTCCATATTTTTCCGCTACCTCCTCAGGGTCGACTACATTACCTTTTGATTTGGACATCTTTTCGTTATTTACCTTCCACCAACCATGAGCAAAAACCATTCTGGGAGGCTTTAGACCTAAAGCCATCAAAAGAGAGGGCCAAATTATAGCATGAAACTTTAAGATATCTTTACCCACTATTTGAACATCTGCGGGCCAGAGGAAGGAAAATTTCTCCTTCTTTAAAGGATATCCTATAGCAGAAATATAATTAAGTAGTGCATCAATCCACACATAAATGGTATGTTCTTTTTGGATGGGGCAGGGTATACCCCAGTTTGATTTTAAGCGGGTGATGCTGAGGTCTTTTAATCCGCTTTTAACGAATTTTATCACCTCATTCTTACGAGTAGGAGGCAGGACAAAGTCTGGATTTTTTTCCAGGTGTAGAAGCAATCTTTTCTGATACTTAGAGAGTCGGAAAAAATAACCCTCTTCCTCTACTTTCTCTACTTTCCGCCCGCATTCGGGGCATAGGTTCCCCTCTTTTAGCTGGGATTCTAACCAGAAACTCTCACAGGGAATGCAATACCACCCCTTGTATTTTCCTTTATAGATATCATCTTGCTCATATAATTTCAGGAAAACTTTCCTCACCACTTCGGTGTGTCGAAATTCAGTGGTTCGAATAAAATCGTCATTGGAAATGTAAAGTTTTTCCCAAAGATTTTGGAATCGGACTACTACCTTATCCGCGAGCTCACGAGGACTGATGCTCTTCTCTTTTGCTGTTCGAGCAATCTTATCTCCATGTTCATCGGTTCCCGTGAGGAAAAAGACCTCATACCCTCTTAAGCGTTTATATCTTGCTAAAGTATCAGCAGCTATAGTAGTATATGCATGTCCCAGGTGGGGGACATCATTAACATAATATACGGGAGTGGTTATGTAAAACTTTCTCTTCAAATTTTTCTCTTGCCCCCTTTAATCCTGCTTCTCTTCTTCCCTTCTTTTCGATTTTTACCCCTCTAATCCTTCAATCCTCTAATCCTGCTTTCGCCTCCCCTAATCCTATCAAAAGCCATCTTTATGTCAAATGTTCTCAGGCCAGGCTCCAATTTATTTAGTTGACCTAAATTAAAAACTTTAGTATTATTTAGCTAATAAGGGAATCAAAAGTATTTATTAATGAAAGAGGGGAATGTGAAATGGAAGAAGTAGAATTAGCTGATTTTATTATAGTAAAAGCATTAGAAGATTCTGTAACTATTATAGGTTTAACTCGGGGTAAAGAGACCCTAATTCATCATACAGAAAAGCTGGACAAAGGTGAGGTTTGGATTTGTCAATTCACCACGGATATATCTGCCGTAAAAATCAGGGGCAAGGCAGAGATTTTTTCTAAATTTGGGAAAATAGAATCCGGTAAACCCCATTAGATGTTTACTATCTAACGGGGGTAAACCTTAGTAGAAAGTTTTGCTGAATATAAAATTTTGACAATTTTAAATTAGTATATAAATTAAAATTAGTATACAGTCGATAAAGGAGTGTATAAATTATGAGCTGGCTTGAGAGAACATATAATAAAATAAAGAAGGGGAAGAAAAAGATAGATGTTCCCGATGGTCTATGGACTAAATGTAACAGTTGCCTCCAGATTATTTATAACAAAAACTTAGAGCAGAATATGAAAGTCTGTCCTAAATGCGGTTATCATTTTTGTATTGGAGCAAAAGAGAGATTAAAAATTACTTTGGATAAAGATAGTTTTATAGAATACGATTTTCAGATAGATTCAGATAATCCTCTCAAATTCCCTCAATATGAAGAAAAATTAGAGAAAAGTCAAAAAAAGACAATTTTAGATGAGGCTCTTATAGCTGGGGAGGGGAAAATCGGCGCTCGGTCAGTAACAGTAGTAGTCACCGATTTTAACTTTATGGGGGGGAGTATGGGGTCAGTAATGGGGGAGAAAATAACTCTATCTATAGAGAAAGCTATAAGAAAAAGACATCCTCTCTTGATTATT
This sequence comes from Candidatus Aerophobota bacterium, assembly GCA_034659655.1. Taxonomy (GTDB): domain Bacteria; phylum Aerophobota; class Aerophobia; order Aerophobales; family JAGGXI01; genus JAGGXI01. The sequence continues at coordinate 4,476 of JAYEHT010000036.1, forward strand.
TCTGGTTCAGGAGGGGGGGCGAGAATGCAGGAGGGATTATTTTCCTTAATGCAGATGGCAAAAACAAGTGCCGCTATAGCCAGATTTAAAAATGAAGGACTGCTCTATATCTCTCTTCTTACTCATCCTACAATGGGAGGAGTAATGGCAAGCTTTGCTGGCCAGGGAGATATTACTCTCGCAGAGCCCGGAGCTCTTCTGGGTTTTGCTGGGCCCCGCGTTATAAAACAGACTATTAAGCAACAAATCCCTCAAGGATTTCAAAGAGCAGAATCTTTACTGAAACATGGGATGGTTGATTTGATAGTAAAGAGAAAAGAGATTAGACCAACATTAATAGAGATTCTTGATTTTGCTCTTTCTTAAAAGGAAAAATATAAATATTACAATAGGAGGTGGGTAATGGGAAAACCTATCATTGATGAGGATTTATGCACGGGATGTGAGATCTGCGTTGATGAGTGTCCAAATGATTGCCTCGAATTAGTGGATGATGTAGCTGTTCTGGTCAGGCCTGATGATTGTGATGAATGTGCCACTTGTGTAGAAACTTGTCCTTCAGAGGCTATCACTTTAGAAGAAGAGTAACTAAGAGTGGGCCAGGTTATATCTATTATACCTGGCCCAATTCTATCTTATTTTTTATGGTAAGGGAGGGGGGATGAAGAGGAGAAAGAGTAAATTAATTAAGGTGGGAAAGGTAAAGATTGGTGCTGGTAATCCGATAGTGGTGCAAGGGATGACTAAGACAGAGACAGAGAACGTATCAGCTACCGTGAAACAGATCCACCAGCTTGAAAGAGCAAGAGCTAAGATAGTAAGAGTGGCTATACCTACAGCAAAGGCAGCTAAAGCTATATCTCAAATTAAAGATAAGATAGAAGTACCTCTGGTGGCCGATATCCATTTTAATTATAATTTAGCTTTAGAGGCTATAGAAAGAGGAGCTGATAAGATAAGGGTCAATCCGGGAAACCTGAGCAAAAAGGAGATATTATCTGTAGCAGAGAGAGCAGAAAAAAAGGGCATCCCTCTGCGGATAGGAGTTAATGAAGGTTCGATAGAAAAAGATTTAGCTCAAAAAATTAAAGCTCGGGAGAGTAGTCCTCAGGTAATAGCCCAGGTTATGGTAGAAAGCGCTTTAAAAACTGTAAGATTGTTAGAGAATAATGGTTTTTTAAATATCATTATTTCCCTGAAATCTCATAATGTCTTTACCAGTATTTTTTCGAATCAACTTATGGCAGAGAAGACCCTCTATCCTCTCCATTTAGGGGTAACTGCTGCCGGTCCTCCCCCACAGGGTTTAGTGAAAACATCTATAGGCATAGGAGCTCTCCTTGCCCAAGGAATTGGGGACACTATTAGAGTCTCTTTGACCGCAGACCCTATAGAAGAGGTGAGGATAGCTTACGAGATTCTCCGTTATCTTAATTTATACAATCAAACCCCTCTTTTAATCTCTTGTCCTACCTGTGGGAGGTGTAAGGTAGATATGATTTCTATTGTTAAAGATATTCTTTCGGGAATTAAGGATACTAAAATTCCTTTAAGGATAGCTATTATGGGTTGTGAAGTTAACGGTCCTGGAGAAGCTAAAAGGGCGGATATAGGGGTAGTTTGTGGAAAAGGGCAAGCTGTACTTTTTAAAAGAGGGAAACTAATAAGAAAGATTAAGGAAAAAGAGGTGGCCAGAGTTTTACTTAATTATATAAGAGATTATTAGAATTAACTCTGGGTAGATGGGGAAAAGAGGATAATGTCTTTGAGGATTTACAAAAGTTACTGGGACATAAGAGTTCTAAGACGACAGAGATTTATACCCATGTGAGTAAAAGTTCTACTAGTAAGATTATTAGTCCCTTAGATAAACTCGGAGAAGAGGAAAGTGATAAATGTGGTATATCCAAACCATTCGGATACGCGAAGTTATACGACATAGCAGTAAAAGAAAAATGAAAAATCATGAATTGGAGGGTAATGAGATATGGACAAAAGAGAAGTTTTGAAAGAGTTAGCCTTACAATGTGCCGCGGTGCTAAGAAACAACTATAAGGTTAGAAGAATTTTCCTTATTGGATCGGTAGTTAAAGGATATGTTCACGATAGGTCAGATATTGACCTCGTAGTAGAAGGATTGGCCCCAAACATGTATATGAAAGCACTCACAGAGTTATACGATATTTTATTACCGGGCATAGAACTCAATCTCATTCCCTTTGAGGATGCTTACGAAAGTTTAAAAAAGAAAACAATTCAAGAGGGTGAAATTATATATGGATAAAGATAACCTTGAAAACGAAATTAAAATCGAATTGGAGAACATCGAAAAATTCCTAAAGAAACTCCAACATGGCAATGGCTATTAGAAAATCGCAGCAAAAACACAATATCAGGGAGATTATAATCTATCTATAAACAGAACGGAACTGCCACTTCATATAACAAAGCGTATCTGGCTTTGTGCCTTTGGCACTTCACCCAAATTCCTCGGTTCGCTCGGAACTTCAAATACATGCGAAACGTTATCCGAAATGAATCCTAAACTGAGGAGATGAATACTATGCTACGGTTATCGAGGCACTTTCCCCGAAGGAGCCTTATAGGAGGGAACGGTCGCGACCGTTCCCTACTTAACGAGTCTTCGAGTTGGGTAGATGAGGAAAAAGTAAAGGAACTACAAGAAAGAGTACAAAATTTATCTAATTGACTCATTTACCCATCATCCCATTTACCCATTTACTCGCAATTACACTGGCGGTGAGGGAACAATTCAGAGACGTTCTTGAAAGGGTGAAAAATCAGGAAAGCAGGTAAAAAAAATGGCTAAATTTATTTTTGTTACTGGAGGGGTTCTCTCTTCTTTAGGAAAGGGAATAGCTTCTGCCTCTATTGGAGCTTTACTTAAGAGTAGAGGTCTGAGGATAAGTATGCTGAAGTTTGACCCTTACATCAATGTGAATCCAGGGACGATGAATCCCTATCAGCACGGAGAGATTTTCGTAACTAAAGATGGTGCAGAGACAGATTTAGACCTTGGCCATTATGAACGATTTATAGAGACGGATTTATCCTCTTATAATAATGTGAGTGCGGGTCAGATATATAGTACAGTGATAGAAAAAGAGAGAAAGGGGGATTACCTCGGTAAAACTATTCAGGTAGTTCCTCATATCACAGGAGAGATACAGGAAAGGATAAGAGAAGTAGCCAGAAAAGATAAGGCTGATGTGGTTATTGTTGAGATAGGAGGAACGGTGGGTGATATTGAATCTCTTCCCTTCTTAGAAGCAGTAAGGCAATTCCGCCTCCGGGAAGGAAAAGAGAGAACCTTGTTTATCCATCTCACCCTTCTTCCCTATATTCCTTCCTCTGCAGAGCTTAAGACTAAACCTACCCAGCACAGCGTAGGCAGGCTTAGAGAGATAGGTATTCAGCCCGATTTAATTCTCTGCCGCACCCGAACTCCTTTAACGGATGAGGCAAGAGATAAAATCTCTCTTTTTTGTAATGTGGAAAGGAAGGATGTAATTCAGGCTATAGATGTGGAAAATGTATACGAGGTCGTCCTCCGTTTTGAAAAAGAGAAGTTAACCGACAACATTGTTCAAAAGTTAGGTTTATCTACCCCCAGGAAAAATCTCAAAGATTGGCAGAAGTGGATTAAGAGATCAAATGAACTCCAAAGAGAGGTAAAAATTGGCGTAGTGGGTAAATATGTAAAGATGAAAGATGCCTATAAAAGCATAAATGAGGCTTTGTTCCATGCAGGAACAGCTAATGAGGTAAGAGTGAAGATATTCTGGTTGGAAGCAGAAGATGTGGAGAAAAACCTAAAAAAGTATCTTTCTTCTCTTCAGGGCATTCTGGTTCCCGGCGGCTTTGGCAGGCGAGGAGTAAGAGGGAAAATAAGAGCCATTCAATATGCTCGTGAAAAAAAGGTGCCTTTCTTAGGAATATGCCTGGGGATGCGGTGTGCTACAATAGAGTTTGCCCGGAATGTAGCTCACCTGAAGGGAGCTGATAGTACAGAATTTAACCCTCTCACCTCTTATCCAGTGATAGATATTTTACCAGAACAGAAAAGTATAAAAAATAAAGGGGGGACAATGAGGTTGGGTGTTTATCCCTGCAGGCTAAAGGATGATAGTTTCAGTTATAAAGCTTACGGTAAAGATTTAGTCTATGAGCGTCATCGTCATCGTTACGAGTTTAATAATAAGTATCGCCAAATTCTTAGTAAAAAGGGATTAAGGATAGCGGGGATTTTTCCTGAAAAAGATTTAGTGGAGATTATCGAAATTCCTGACCATCCCTGGTTTGTGGCTGTGCAGTTTCATCCTGAATTTCAATCTCGCCCAAGATTTCCTCATCCTTTGTTTGTAAATTTTATCAAGGAGAGTTTAAAAAAATGAAGATTATCCTACTTTTTCTTAGTGCCGCCCTGGTTAACAATTTTGTCTTGAGATACTTCTTGGGTATATGTCCATTTTTAGGAGTTACCGGAAGGATAGAGTCCGCTGTAGCCATGGGATTTGCCACTACTTTTGTGATGACTCTTACGGCAGCTATTATCTGGGTCATCGATTATTTTATCCTTTTCCCTTTCCATCTCTTTTTCCTGGAATATGTGGCTGCTATTTTAGTTATTGCCTCCCTGGTGCAGTTTTTAGAGATGTTTATTCATAAAAGTAGCCCTACCCTTTACCGAGCTCTGGGAATATACCTGCCTCTTATAACTACTAACTGTTCCATCTTTTTTTTAGCTCTCCTTATACCTTTAAGAGGATATAATTTTGTTCAAAGTATAATCTTCGGTTTTGGAGCAGGAATGGGTTTTACTCTGGTTATGTTTATTATGGCTGGAATTAGAGAAGAGCTGGATTTTGCTGATGTTCCAAAACCCTTGCAGGGAGCAGCTATTACTTTAATCCTTGCTGGTTTGTTGGCTTTAGCTTTTATGGGTTTTACCGGTCTTATCGGTGTATAATGTATAATTAGGGAGAAAAAATGAATTTAATTTTAATTTCTGTTATCACAATGGGAGGTCTGGGTGCTCTTTTTGCCTTTATTTTATCTATCGCTAATAAAAAATTTAAGATTGAGGAAGACCCTAAGACAGAAAAAATCCTGGAAGTTCTTCCGGGAGCTAATTGTGGTGGCTGTGGGTATGCCAGCTGTCGTAATTTTGCAGAAGAGATTGTGAAGGGGGGTGCTTCCGTTAATGCCTGTGTAGTGGGAGGAGAAAACGTTGCTCAAGAAATAGCTAAAATAATGGGGGTGAAGGTAGGAGTAACAGAGAAAAGAGTAGCCTTTGTTCATTGTAGAGCCCATAATGGTGAAAAGATGAAAAAGGCAGAATATGAAGGTATCAAAGAATGTGGAGCAGCAGATATTATCTTAGGAGCTGATTTAGCGTGCCAGTATGGTTGTCTTGGCTATGGAGATTGTGAAGATGCTTGCCTCTTTGATGCTATTACTATGGTAGATGGTTTGCCAGAGATTGATGTTACTAAATGCACTGGATGCGGAAACTGCGTAAAGGCTTGTCCAAGAAACTTAATCTCTTTGGAAGTTCTAAATAGAGATGTTCAATATAAGATAGCCTGTGCTTCTCTGGATAAAGGGAAGAGGGCACGGGAGGTTTGCCTGAAGTCCTGTATAAGTTGTGGTATTTGTGAGAGGGTTTGTCCTTTCGATGCCTGTCATATGAGAGAGGAACTTCCTTATATTGATGAGAGAAATTGCCAGGGTTGCGGGGTATGTGCCCAAAAATGTCCCCGGAATGTGATAATAGAAATGGGAGTAAATGAGTGGATGAAAGTTTAAAAGTTAAAATTGGAAGGATTGATTTTGAAAATCCTGTTTTAGTTGCCGGGGGGACATTTGGTTACGGAGAAGAGTATTCTCAGTTAATAGATGTTAACGAATTAGGAGGTATAGTAACCAAGACGGTAACCATAGAGCCAAGAGAGGGAGATCTACCTCCTCGCCTGGCAGAAACTCCCTGTGGGCTTTTAAACGCTATTGGATTAGAAAATCCCGGTGTGGAAGTATTTTTAAAAACAAAACTCCCTTTTTTGCAAAAACTAAATACAAGAATAATTGTAAACATTGCTGGAGAAGATAAGGAGGATTATTTTCGCGTTGGAGAAAGATTAAGTGGATCAAAAGGAATTGATGGTTTAGAGGTTAATATATCCTGCCCTAATGTCCAAAGGGGAGGGTTTATTCTGGGTACCGACTCAGAATTAGTTTTTTCTCTGGTTAAGGGGTTAAAAAATGTTGTTGATTTTCCTCTTATAGTTAAACTTACTCCTAATGTAACCGATATTGTAGAGATTGCCCAGGCTGCTAAAGAAGGGGGAGCGGATGCTCTATCCCTGATAAACACTTTATTGGGCATGGCTATTGATGTGGAGACGGGAAAACCGAAGTTAGGTAATATTACCGGAGGTCTTTCTGGGCCAGCGATAAAACCTGTTGCTGTAAGGATAGTTTGGCAAGTATTCCAGAAAGTGGATTTACCTATAATTGGAATGGGAGGAATTATGAGTGCAGAGGATGCCTTAGAATTTATACTTGCCGGGGCAAGTGCAATAGCTGTAGGAACAGCAAATTTAGTGGACCCTCAAATCCCCTTAAAGGTGAAGGAGGGAATTAAAGAGTATTTAAAGAAAAAAGGGATTAGTAGTTTTAGTGAACTAATAGGAACCATAAATTGAGGAGATAGTTTGCTACTTATCTGGTTAAAATTTTTTATCTGCGCTCTGCTCATTCTGGTGGGGGATATTTTTTAATTTCATTTATAAAGTAATGGAGGTGAGTTGTGGGGGAAGTTAAACAGCCTATTCCAGTAAAGCTAATTGTAGGTATGCTCTCCAGTGAAGAAGAGCTATTCTCTCAGGCAGAAGATATGATGAGCCAAAGATTTGGCTCCATCGATTTTAAAAGTTCCCTTTTGCTCTTTAATTTCACTTCCTATTACGAAAAGGAGATGGGTAAGGGACTAAAGAGGAAATTCGTCAGTTTTAAAAAGTTAATTAATCCCGCTAAGATTGTAGAAGCTAAATTGTTTACCAATAAACTTGAGAAAAAGTTTCTTTATCCTCACTCTCATAACCGCTGTCTGAACCTCGATCCTGGTTATCTCACCTTTTCCAAGATAGTTCTGGCTACAACAAAGGATTATCAGCATCGTCTTTACCTTGGCAAGGGGATTTATGCTGAGGTTACTCTCAGATATAAAAGGGAAAAGGGATTTACTAGCTGGGAGTGGACCTATCCCGATTATAGAAGCTCTGAATATCTTAAGATTTTTGAGCATTTACGAGAAATTTATACCCGACAGGTAAAAATAGGAGGGGAGACAATCAAAAGTTTCACAGCCTATTGATATTTAATGATTCCTCTGTGTTCTCTGTGGTAAAATTTTGACAATACTGGATAATACATCAGGAGATAAAGATGAATAAAAAAATTCTAAAACAGGAATCTGTTGTGACTAATACTTACAAGCTCATGCTCGCTCCGCGCTACTGCGGCATCGCGACCTTCATGCGTAGACCGCTCATTCGCGACCCGTCCAAGTTGGATATCGCACTTATCGGTGTGCCCTTCGACGGTGCTGTAGAGAACCGTCCCGGCACGCGGCATGGGCCACGCGAGATCCGCAACATGTCGAGCTTGATGCGTTCCATCCATCATGTCACCAGGATCAATCCATACGTGCTTTGCCGTGTCGCTGACATGGGCGACGTTCCGTTGACTCACGCTTTTGATCTGGAAGCAAGCCACACCGACATAATGGAATTTTACAAAAAAGTACAGGCTGCAGGCGTCGCTCCGTTGAGTGCGGGAGGTGATCATTCGATCAGCCTGCCGATTTTACGGGCGATTGCCGCGGATCGGCCGGTTGGAATGATCCATATCGATGCCCACACCGACACCTGCAACGAGGAAATGGGTTCTAAATTCAGCCATGGTACACCATTCCGTCGAGCTGTGGAAGAAGGGCTCCTTGTTCCCGAGCGGACAGTTCAGATCGGCATCCGGGGCGCGGCGAACACGGAGGAAGGTTGGACCTATAGCCTTGAATCCGGTATGCGTGTCATTTTCATGGAGGAGTTTACCAGGATAGGCGTGGAGGCAGTGATCGCTGAAGCACGGCATGTGGTTGGAGACGGCCCTACTTACATTTCCTTTGATGTGGATGGTCTTGACCCGGCCTTTGCTCCCGGGACCGGGACGCCAGAGATTGGTGGAATCACAACTATCGAAGCGCAGAGATTGTTGCGAGGTCTCCGCGGTCTTGACCTGATTGGCGGTGATGTGGTAGAGGTGTCGCCCCCATTCGATCCGTCAGGGAACACCGCGCTTGTTGCTGCCACAATGATGTACGAGATTCTTTGCATCCTGGCCGAAGCCGTCACTCGGCGCAAAAAGCAGTAAAGGAATAAAATTAATCAGCACCTATTTTGCAAAAATATCTTTAGTTGATAACCCTACGTATACAGCTTAGGATCGGTGATATCCCTTAAACCATCCCCTATCATATTGAAAGCAAAGACGATGATGAGGATGGCTAACCCAGGGAAGAGAGAGACCCAGGGGGCGTATCCTAAGTAGTCCACCCCGTCCCGTATCATTCCCCCCAAGGTTGGTGTCGGTGGGGCCACCCCCATACCCAAAAAGCTCAGGCTAGCCTCCACCCTGATGGCCGTGCCGAGCCAGAGGGTACTCATCACTAAGATCTCACCGAAGATATTGGGTAAGACATGGCGAGCGATGGTCCGAAGATCATTTGCCCCAACGGATATAGTTGCGGTAATATAGTCCTCCTCCTTGACTGCCAGAGTAGGGGCATGAGCCAGGCGGGCAAACCTGGGAATCATCAGAATGGTGATGGTAAGGATTACATTAAACAGCCCGGAACCCAAAACGATCATAATCATAATCCCCAGGACCTCGTCAGGAAAAGACATTAAAATATCTATAGCTCGCATAAGTATTGCCTCCACCTTGCCTCCTTTATAGGCCCCAACCATGCCCACTCCCGCGCCGATGATCATCCCACCAAGAACCGAGAGGATACCAACCAGAAGTGAGATCTGCATCCCCCGCAAAACCCGTGAGAAGACCCCTCTTCCATACATATCTGTACCGAGAGGATGGCTATGCTCCGGGGGGGTGAGACGATGATAGACATCCTGCTCCAGCGGGTCATGAGGAGAGATCCATGGGGCAAAGATAGCCATTAAGATTATTATCAAAGTAATGATTGCTCCGATAATGGCTGTTCTGTTTTTGAAAAAGATGCCCATTATCTTCCGCCGTTGAGAGACTTCCTCTGCCATTATTATCTACCCCTCTTAATCCGCGGATCGATTACTCCGTAGATAAGGTCAGTCAAAAGGTTTAAGATAACCACAAAGCTGGCATAGACCGCTACCACCGCCTGGAGAGTTGTATAGTCGCGTTGCTTCATAGCCCCGATCATCATTTTTCCCACACCGGGACGGGAGAAGACGATCTCCACCATGATCGACCCACCGATAAGCACGATCGAATAGACCCCTACAAGGGAGGTAACCGGTAGGAGGGCGTTCTTCAGCACATGCTTGTAAATCACGATCCGCTCCCTGAGCCCCTTTGATCTGGCTGTCCTAACATAATCCTCATTGAGGACCTCCAAAATCGAGGAACGAGTTACCCTCGTGATATAAGCGGTCATGATCAACCCTAAGGTAAACGCAGGAAGAAAGAGGTGGGAGAGATTATCACCCAGATTATGAAGATCCCCACCGCCGACAACAGGGAAAAGATGCAGTTTGATGGCAAATACCAGCAGCAAAAGGATTCCCAGATAAAAGCTGGGGAAGGAGAGACCGATAAGTGAGAAGGCTCTTCCCATATAATCGGGGAGGGCATTCCGTCGTAGCGCTGTGTAGATTCCCAGAGGTATTCCTAATAGTACACCAAAAACAATCCCGGTAAACATAAGCTCCAGTGAATAAGGAATTGCGGTCTTTAAATCGTTAGAGATCGGCTTCCCATTGAGTATCGATCTACCAAAATTGCCCTGGAGTAAGCCCTTTAAAAAACGGAGATATTGGAGCCATATTGGAACATTGAGCCCCATCTCCTCTTGCAGAGCCTCAACGGCTTCCTTGGTAGCATAGTCACCAAGTCTTGCCTCTGCTGGGTCTCCCGGTGCAACTCGTATCATTACAAAAGCAATAGTTACCACTATAAAAAGAGTTGGAATTGCAATTAAAATCCTTCTGATTATATAACCCATAAAAATTCCTCTCTTTAGAGGCACGGGCTTTATTAAAGCCCGTGCCCTCCTTCTAAGTTTAAGGTCGCTTACTTCGAGATCGTGGTCAATTCATTAATCTGAGGAGAGAGGATTAAAGTCGATCTTAGCTCATACCCCCAATCCACATAGTCCCGTCTGGCAAAAGTAAATTTCTTGATATGGGTTGCATATGAGACTGCCCAATCCTGAGCTTTAAGCTGAGCCTCCTTCCAAAGCTCAGCCTGCTTTGCTGCATCCAGCTCCTTTCGTGCTGCCTTAATCAGGTCGTCAACGCTATCGATTGTCCCATCCCCATTAGCGTCTACCTGGCCGATATGTGAAAAGTTGGTAACGGGACTCTCACCTGTAACTACGCCTGAATCTGAGAGATAGAAGTGGGTAAGGAATACATCGGCAGTTGGCCGCCAACAGTTATAGAGATCTATTGAGTTCATGTCTGCTCGCATGTTGTGATGATAAGTGGCGTGATCAACAATATGCAACTTGACGTCAATCCCACACCTTCCAAGCTGAGCCACGACATTCTGTATGGGTAATAGATACTCTCCCCGCTCGCTCATGTATATATCAGTTGAGAAACCATCAGGAAAACCGGCCTTTGCCAGAAGTTCTTTAGCTTTTTTGCGGTCGGTAGCATAAAGGTAGTCCTTCCCATCTTGCTGGCCACGTTCTACAAGTTCCTCACGTGTTAACCCACCAGCTAGGACGGGTGGCACCATGGAGTACATCGGGTCAGCAACGTCTTTTCCAATAGTGGTCACTACTTCATCCCGGGTAAGAGCATAACATGTAGCACGTCGCACTCTGATGTCATCAAATGGCTTCTTGGTCATATTGAAATGTAGCACTGCCCCCTCACCAGGGCCAAAGACGTCCACTTTAACTCCTGGCAGTGCCTTCATCTCTTCTACCCAGGGCTGAGACGGGGGTCCCTCAATCACATCGAGTTCCTTACTCTGGAGTCCAAACTTTCGGCTGCTCATATCAGGCATATAGAGCACCTCAACACCTGCTAACTTAGGAGCACCGCGGAAGTATTTCTCATTTCTTACCACAACGACCTTACTCATTGGAGTATACTTCTTAAAGATGAAGGGTCCTGTTCCTACCGGATGAATCCTGAAATCTTCACCCAGGTCCTCTGCTGCCTTCTTGGGTGTGATGAGCCCGCCAGCGTAGTCGGCTACTTTGGGGAGGAACAGTGACGGTGAGACCGGCTTCTCCAGAGTAATCTTTACTGTATATCGGTCTACAGCCTTGAAGGTCATCCCGGCATACTCCCCAGACCAGGCTGACTGGGCCGGATCGGCAGAGCCTCGTAGCGAATAGACGACATCCTCTGAGGTGAGCTCATAGCCAGGATGCCCATTCCAGGGATGAACCATCACGCCATGGCGTAGATGAAAAGTCCATACGGTACCGTCCTTAGAAACCTCCCAGCTCTTAGCCAGGTCCGGCTCAAACTCGCTGATATCACCTGTCTTATACCGCACAAGTCCATTGAATATCAAATGAACCACAGCTCTATCCTGTGTATTATTGGCAAAGTGCGGATGGATGACGTTGAGGTCTGCGGCATCAAGGGCGATTTTCAGAACCTGGTCCTTGCCCAATACTGGTTGAGCTATAAGACCGAACATCATCACTACCAAAATCCCTACAAACAAAGTCAGTTTACTTACTCTCAACATTTTTACTTACCTCCTTGATTAAATATTCAAATATCAACTTTACCCTGCTTTTTGGCCTATACCACCTCCTCCTGTATAATAGATTTTGGCACCCTACTAACTCTTTATTAAACAGAGTAGGGCGGCAGATATTATACAATCTGCCTATCCACCTCTATATTAATTCCTTAAATGACAGGCTACATAATGTTCTTCTCCTACCTTCGTTAAGGGAGACTTTTCTCTACTACAGATGGATTTAGCGTATTTACATCGAGTATGGAAGTAACAACCAGAAGGAGGATTAATAGGACTGGGGACATCACCTTCTAAGACTATTCGCTTTCGGTTTAAGGTAGGGTCAGGTATAGGCACAGCAGAAAGTAAGGCCTCAGTATAGGGATGTAAAGGATTAGAATACAGCTCTTCGGTAGCGGCCAATTCTACAATTTTTCCTAAGTACATTACCGCTACTCGGTTGGAGATATGTTTTATTACACTTAAGTCATGAGCAATAAAAAGATAGGTAAGTCCAAACTCGGCCCGAAGGTCTTCCAGTAGATTTATTACCTGGGCTTGAATGGAGACATCCAAGGCTGAAACCGGTTCATCACAGACTATCAGCTTGGGATTTAAGGCTAAGGCTCGGGCAATCCCAATCCTCTGTCTCTGTCCACCGCTAAACTCATGAGGATATTTTCTCTTATCACGAGGCTCCATCCCTACCGTCTCTAAAAGATTGGACACTTGCTTCTCTTTCTCCTTTCCTCTGGCTATTTTATAAATAATCAAAGGTTCTCCTATGATATCTCCCACCCTCATCCGCGGATCAAGAGAAGAAAAGGGGTCTTGAAAAATAATCCCCATATTCCGTCTTGTAAGTCTCATCTTTTCTTTGCTTAATTTAAAGATGTTTATCCCTTCAAAATCCACCTCTCCTTCAGTAGGCTCCAAGAGTCCAAGAATTAGCCTACCGGTAGTAGTCTTTCCGCATCCAGATTCCCCTACCAAACCTAAAGTCTCCCCTTTCCTGATGTAAAAACTTACCCCGTCCACTGCTTGAACATATCCTACTGCCTTAGAAAAGATTCCTCCCCGAATAGTAAAATGCTTTTTTAATCCCTTTACTTTAAGCGAGATTCTCTCTTCCAAATTTTCTTCTTCTTTTTACAGTTTAAAATTTTTGCTTTTCTCTTTATTATAAATAAAGCAACACGCCTTATGATTATCACTTATCTTTTCTAATTTCGGTTCTTCTCTTTTACACAAATCTTTGGCAAATTTACAGCGGGGATGAAATCTACATCCGGAAGGCAACTTTAGAGGATCGGGAACTATTCCAGAAATGACTTCCAGTCGTCTCTTTTGGCTATCGGTCAAACGGGGAATGGAATTATAAAGAGCTTGAGTATAAGGATGCTTGGGGTCTTTAAAAATGGTTTTCACATCGGCATACTCTACTGCTTTCCCGGCATAGACTACTACTACCTCATCAGCCACTTCAGCAATCACTCCTAAATCGTGAGTAATCATCATTACGGCCATCCCTATCTCTTCTCTTAACTCTTTGATTAACTCTAAAATCTGAGCTTCAATGGTTACATCTAAAGCAGTGGTAGGCTCATCAGCGATAAGCAGTTTGGGTCTGCAGGATAAAGCCATAGCAATCATTGCTCTCTGTCTCATTCCTCCGGATAGCTGATGAGGATACTCATCAATTCGTCTCTCTGGAGAGGGCATACCTACCAATTTTAGCATCTCTATCGCTTTCTTACGGGCTTTTTCTTTATTTAATTTTTGGTGGAGGATGATAGTTTCTATAATCTGATTCCCTATGGTATAAACCGGGTTTAAAGAAGTCATAGGCTCTTGAAAGATCATAGAGATATCATTACCACGAATCTTTCTTATCTCAGAGAGACTTTTCTTTAAAAGGTCTTCTCCTTCAAACCAGACCTCTCCCTCAATAATCTCTCCCGGAGGACTGGGTACCAGCTGTATTATGGAAAGAGCGGTAACACTTTTACCGCAGCCTGATTCTCCTATTATACCCAGGGTTTCCCCTTTTTTAATAACAAAATCTACCCCATCAACTGCCTGGACTACTCCTTCTTCAGTATAAAAATAAGTTTTCAGGTTTTTTACTTTTAGTAATGTATCACTCAATAATTACTTTACTCCTCTTGTTGTGTTACTTTAAAATAAAATTGGAAAGCTCTCTTTTGTTTCCCAGCCAATAGCCTACGTGCTTCTCACCTTCTCCTATCCTTATTTTTAACCTTCCTTACAAAGATTTAATTTCATTACTATTATTAACATATATCCTTTTTTGTCAAGTGAATGGGATAATGAATTGATGGCTTGAGATACTCTTCTCAACTTCAGAGATTTCTATCTACTTTACCTCCATCCCTAACATTTTTCCTATCTTCGCGTAGCTCTCTTCCAGTTCATACTCAGGTATTACTGTAAACTTTACAGGCAATCCAGCCCCACTCTTAGCGAGAGCTTTAAGTCCTAAGACTAAATCTTCTATTTTCTCTTTCGGAGCAGTAAAGACCAATTCATTATCCTGGGCCGTTGCTCTCCTGCGATCACCGATACAAAGTGAGCTAACCTGGTATTGTCTTCTCTGTATCACCGGGACAATGGAATAAACACAAGCGGCATGGCCGGATAATCTACAGGTAATATCATGTCCATCTATCCAATTTACCACTATAAGTAGTTGTGTCAATTGAGCTGGGTTACAATAGATCATAACCAGATCGGGTTCAAAATTAGCCTTCGTTAACGGAGCCGATACTATCCCCGTATATTTATCGTATTCTAAATGAGGAAATGCACGTGCCCAATTCTTACCCGCTTCCAGAGTCCTGGCAGTCTCTGGAAAACGATTATACCCATCCAAGAAATACTTCGGAGGTCTTGCAAGTCCGTAACCTATAACTGGTTCAAAACACCACATGTCCTCCTTCAGCATTGCAAGATGTGTTCCCTCTCTCCGGGATATTGAAAAAGCTTGACAGGTCGATAAATGGAATCCCAAATCTCTTTTAGGTCTTTTTGCTCCTTCGGCAATCCCTTCCCCTTTTCTCAACAGTTTTATCGCTAAAGGAAAGCTTTTCAGTCGCAGTTGCTTTTCAATTTCCTCTCCGTACTTATGAAAAACATCCAATTCTATCATATACTTACCCCCTATTTTGATTTCCTCAACTCTACTAACTTCAAAAGTTTTAGAATCGAGATCTATTTCACTTCACAAATTTTGCTACATTTCCTGATTTAAACGAAATAGGAACTATATCGTTTATGGTAAGTACTCCGGGTGGGGCGTTTAAAACCGTGGGTATCAAATTTACTACCATTGCCGCAGTGCCATAATCACCATGCCAGCAAGGACTGACTTTAACATTTATCTCCGGGGTTCCCTCGATCTTGACCTCATCATACGAAAGCTTCGCACCTAAAAAAGCTGTAAAGGAGAGTTGAATTTTTGCATTTCCACCCACTACTCCGTAGGCTTCTTGCCTGATTCCTTTTACCTCTCCCTCTTTTGCAGTGTAAAATTTACTGGAGACCTCTTTCTCAGCTATCACCGCTTTGATTGCTCCTACCCTTATCTCACCCAGATTCCATCCCAAGCCGTTTGCTATAAGGGAAATGGATTCTTCTAATCCTACATGTCCGGTTATTGCACCCGATTCTATTGCTTCCTTAAACTCGGTGGGTTTCATTGAAACGCCGATCTTCTTTTGGAAAGGTTTCCTTCTCGGGCTTGCGTTCATACACCTTTTTACTTCTACTCTATTTACTTCCACGCATCCTGTGGAGAGAATTTTTGGCCACAGGTCCATCAGAAAACCAGGATTAATACCACTCCCAAGGATACTTACATCATTATTCTTTGCCAGCTCATCGTACTCCTTGGTCAATTCCCTCTCAGTAAAGTTAGGGAAAGCTAATTTTTCAGCAGTTGAGATTACATCTACACCGCTTTCGATTGCGGGCCTCATTTGAGAGAAAACCTCTCTGACAGATGAGACTGTAGTGTAAATCGCAATATCAGGCCTCGCCTCCTCAAACAAAGCTTTTAGGTCATTGGAGACCTTTATGTTCAAGCTCTTACCAATCCCTATCACTTCACCAAGATCCCGCCCTACGATCTCCGGGTTAATATCGACCGCTCCCACGTAGCTTATCCCTTCCCTTTCATTCACAATGTACCTTGCGATCTGTGCACCTATTGGACCTAATCCCACATGGACTACTTTGATCTCCTCTACCACTGTTAATTCCTCCTTTATTTAATTTATTCTTTTCTGAAAACCCCTAAAAAGAGTCAATTTTTGAAAAAATTCTCCTAAATTAATAGAGCTTTACAACTTTTATTGCTTTAGGAGGACATCTCTCCTCACAGATGGAGCATAAGGTGCACTCATCTTCATTATCAGGGATAGTTATTATTTTCCCCTGTTTAAACTGAAAGACATCTACGGGGCAAATGTTGATACATTCTCTGCACTCATTTGAAGAAGCCTGACATTCATTGGTATTAATCTTTATCTGAATAAACATTCCCATAATAGCTCCCTTTAAGAGATTTCTTCTAAAATTTTTCTTACCTCACCCGCAATTTGTGAATGAAAATCTACAACTCTTATTCCGGCTTCTCTCATTATGCGAGCTTTTATTTTAGTGGAGCCCATCTCTCCATGAACGATTACTGCTGCATGCCCAAATCTCATTCCCGGCATTCTATCTACAAACCTTCCGGCAATAAAAGCTACAATAGGTTTTGTATAAGAGGTTTCTTTAACAAACTTAGCCGTTGTCTCTTCCTGAACAGTTCCCGGCTCACAGAAAAGCACTACTGCTTTTGTTTGGGGATCTTTTTCTAATAAGGGAAGAAGCTCATAAAAGGTAGAGCCTATTATAGGGTCTCCACCAATATTTATGGCAATACTCTGGCCTATCCCATTTAAAGAGAGTTGACTGCAAGTTTCTGTGAGCATTCCCCCACTTCGGGAAAGAACTGCCACATTTCCCTGAGTAAAGGCTCTATCGCATTCATCCATAGGTCCTCCTATAGAACCTAACTTTACTTCTCCCGGGGAAATCATCCCCAGAGAGTTAGGGCCAATGATCCTTGCCCCTCTCTGTTTAGCAAAGGCTACCATCTCTATAACATCGGCTCTGGGAATTCTTTCTGTAAATACATTTATTAATTTAATCCCGGCATCTATAGCCTCAAAAGTGGCATCTTTAGCAAACCCGGGAGGAACAGAGACAATAGTAGTATTTATCTTGTGATTTTTCAGAGCGGTTTTTACACAATTATATACCGGAACACCGTATACCTGTTGTCCTTCTTTGCCAGGGGTTACTCCGGCAACTACTTTTGTTCCATAATCAAGCATTCCTCTGGTGAAGGTTACAGCTTCCCTTCCCGTAATACCCTGAATTAACACTTTAGTCTTTTCATTTATTAATACAGCCACTTCTTTGCTCCTTCTCTTTCATCATTTCTACTGATAATCTGGCTGCTTCATCCATTGGAGTCTCTCGGCCGTAATATTTTACGCCATACTTTCTGAGGATGGCATAACCGTCCTCTTCAAAAGCACCAGCGGACCTGAACAAAATAGGATACCTTTTGGGGTCTATACCTAATTCTACCATAGCCTTAACTATCCCTCTGGCTAAAAAGTCTACTCTGGAGTTGCTGTAGACATTAGTGATTACTGCCAGTCCTTTAACACCCCGTTTATTTAAAATCAGTTTGGTTAAATTGTATATTTTCCCTACAGGAGCATTTCCTCCAACTTCGCAGTAGTTAGCAGGTTTTCCCCTATGATTAAGTACAGCATCAAAGGTGGTCAGGCTGCCTCCTCCCGCTCCAATTAATAAACCGAGATCCCCATCAAATGCGGTTACTCTTCCGGCAACTCCCCGATAATCTGCTTTGTCAATTTCAGCAGCCCTTACCTCAAACTCTGTTGGAGGACGAGCTTTATCTTCCCTTTCCTTAATGGCAAACTCTTCCAATCTCTTTTTTTGTCTAAATAGAGCATCATCTTCTATTTCAATGTGAGCATCGCAAACAATCAGCTTGCCCTCTTTTGTCAACCCTAAAGGATTTATCTCGGTGAGGGTAGCATCAAATTTTACAAATATCTCCCATAACTTAACCATTATAGATTGAATGGCTCTGGATAGCTGGGAAGGTAATCCTAATCGGTAGGATAGTTCCTTAGCCTGATAGGGTTGAAAACCTATAAAAGGGTCA
>JAYEHT010000037.1:0-1546 GCA_034659655.1 Candidatus Aerophobota bacterium
ATTCTTCAAAAAGATAAATAATTGATGAGCCTTAGCTGTCTCATTTGGCAAGTCAAGGAGAAAGATAGAAGTTGGGGAATTGGGGCAAAAATCAGGCGCCGAGACCATTATTCCATAAAAATATAGCGGAATTTTCCTGGGAATAAGCTCTGCAGGATTGAGCCTTGAACTCTTGAGTACTTAAGGTGCCGGAGACGCAAAGCCTTGAAGTAAAAGGTAAAGGGTAAATTTGTAATTGGTTGTCAGGTAAATTGATAAGAGGCTTTACCGATGAGTTAGGGGTTTCAAGCCCAGCTGTGCAATTTTTAAAGTGGATAGCACATTTTACCACTCGATTTTTATGAGTTTACTCTCAGGCCCCCATCATCTCACAATGATAGGAGCACTTGCTTTCCTGTCTCCGGCATTATTAAACTAACCTTATCAAGCTCTTTTTAACCCGTTCTATTCGTCCTTGAAATTCACCGTATGCTCGTGATTAGCCTGGTGGAGGGCTCTATTGATACTCCGGAAAAGAAGTCTCTTCTCCTCGAATTCTTTTTCTACCTCAGTAAAATCCCTCCTGGGCTTTTTCACAATATCTCTTTCCTCTTTATAAATAATCTTAGCATAGGCAGACTCTTTAAGCTGGCTGGCCAGCTCCTTTATATCTTCATTGGTTTGTTTTCTGAGTTCCAGAACTTCGGCAAGAGTGAGGGTATTTTCTCTAACTTTCGTAGTGCAGTTAAAGTTAGTTTTTTGAATCTCGTTGTTGAGTTTCCTCCTTTTGGTTCTCAAGGTCTTGATTTTGCTGCGAACCTTCTCTATATCAAAACTTTCCACAGGTTTTTCTACATTGTATTCGCTGTTTCTTCGAGAAAGGAATCCTTCTCTTTCCCGATTCTCCGGGAGAAGAGAGCTTAAAGTTTTAATACGGGCATCGTATTCTGATCTTAACTCGACTGCTTCCAAAAGATATAAATTATTTTTTTCATTCGGCATTATCTACCTCCCTAAATTTTATGGTCTTCTAAAAAAGTACCGGCTTAGTTTTTCTTTGGATTAATACAATACTTTACCGCTGATAAGAAGCTACCAGAATAACCCCTTCTTTCCTGGCTAACTCTACAGCCGTAGGATGGATAAGATACCCAAACATTATCTTCAGGGTTTCATGCTCAATTTGGGGAATTATCGCGGAAATTTGCTGGAGAAACTTTTTTACCTCTCCTTCATAAATTCTGGATTTTACCTCCCCTAAAATGACAACTTTCTTTCCATTTTTTCTACCTTCCCCATAGAGATTTATTTCTATATCAGTTTTGTCAATTCTAAAAAATTTCCTATCCAGCTCGCTTACATAGATACTATAGTGTCTCTCCAGGTATCCCGGTAACACTACCCGGCCGATATCTTCCAATCCAAATCCTATGGTAGCGCTTAATCTTCCTACTTCTTTAGCCAAATTACCCACCGACCTCTCTGTCTTTGCCTGAGCCTGCGCCAACCTCTCTACCGCTTCTTCTAACCTTCCCATCCTCTCCTCTGTCCTTGCCTGGGCCTGCGC
>JAYEHT010000037.1:1646-4661 GCA_034659655.1 Candidatus Aerophobota bacterium
CTTCCCATCCTCTCCTCTGTCCTTGCCTGGGCCTGCGCCAATTTCTCCATTGCCTCTTCTAATCTTCCCATTCTCTCACTCCTTGAAAAAAGATATAACTGATTATAATATACAATAGAAAAAATAGATGTCAATAGCAATAAGGTCAGACCCTGAGAGGTGAGAGATGAGAGGCAAAAAATTGACAAAATTGCTTAAATTATGCATAGTAAATAGGTAATGATTTTATGTATAATAGGAGAAAGATTATGGGTAAGACAACGGTAGTGCTTGATGATAAACTTCTGGAAGCAGCCATTAAAGTGACAGGAGCAAAAAGTAAAAGACAAGCAATTGAGGAGGGGTTAAAGGAATTAGTTCGCAAGAAGAACATTGAAGCTCTGCGTAAAGAATTGGGAACTTTTGATCTGGATTTAACTTTAGCAGGATTGGAGAAATTGAGGAAGGAAGAATAGAATGGTTCTGGTGGATACTTCGGCATGGATATTTGCTCTTAAAAAGAGCCCCTTCATTCCGTTGAAAGAAAAGATAGATCTTCTTCTACGAGAGGGACTCGTCTTGACTTTTGGAATGATTAAACTTGAACTTCTCGGGGGCACGAAAAGTAAGAAAGAGTTTAATCGGTTAAAAAATCGTCTGGACGCTCTCTATGAAGTCCCTGCTGATCAGTCTTTATGGAACAAAGCGAGTGAATTAGCTTTTATACTTCACAGGAAAGGGATAACTGTGCCTTACACAGATATTCTTATAGCTTCTGCTGCTCTATGTTCTAAGGCTACTCTTCTTCATATTGATATTCATTTTGATCTTATCGTAAAACAGACGGAATTAAAAGCTGAAAGCTTTATTTCTTTAATTCAGTGTAAAGAGAAGCAAGGCCTCCAAAAGGATTAAAAGATGAGAGGCTATGAGTTACGAGTCTTGCGGCTACCAATTTGCAGTTTTTCCCCTCATTGTTGACCTATCCTGCAGTTTTGTTAGTATATTTGTGAGAGAGGGGTTATGACTGATAATTCCAGGGTTCTGGTTATTATTCCGGCTTATAATGAGGAAAAGAGTATTGGAAGGGTAATTAAGGGGGTTCAAAAAAATGTTCCCGGAGCCAGAATAGTAGTTATTGATGATGGCTCTACCGATGCCACTGCCGAGATTTCCCGTCAAGCCGGGGCAGTTGTTCTTTTGCATCCTATAAATTTAGGATACGGAGCTGCTCTTCAAACAGGTTATAAGTATGCTTTGGAGAGAAATTACGGGTATGTTGCTCAATTGGATGCCGATGGACAGCATTCCCCTAAATATGTTAATGATTTGCTGAACATCTTAAAAAATGAGCCTGTTGATATAGCGATAGGCTCTCGTTTTTTAGGTAAAAGAGATTATAAAATCTCCTGGATTAGAAAGTCAGGGATGAGAATCTTAGCTTTTACTGCTTCTTTTATAATTGGTCAAAAAATAACCGATTCCTCATCAGGTTTTCGCGCTCTTAAGAGGAAAGTTGTAAACTTTTTTGCTAATATCAATTATCCTTCAGATTATGATGATGCAGATGTAATTATCCTTGCTCATTCTGCTGGATTCCGTATTAAAGAAGTTCCTGTTAGGATGTATGAGGCTATAAGTGGAAAATCTATGCTTGATGGGGGGAAGCTGATTTATTATGGTTTTAAGATGCTCCTCTCAATTATGGTTACTTTATTGAGAGAGAAGCCGCAAAGAAGAAGATAAGAAACTTGCTCAAAGGCAAGCAATTATTGATAATTATATTGAGAAATATGTAAAAAATAGATGAGATAAGGGAATAGAGCAGGGAGATTCACTTTTGATTGAGAGAGGCTTAAAAAGAATAAAATGGATTTTATTATTTGGTTGGGTCGCCTTTATTTATCTTTGCTTTCTTTATTTCTGGCGAGGAAAGATTTTATGGGGAAGTATAGGGGAAACATTTTTCAGGCTCTTTCTTCTTTTTATCTTTCTTTTGATAAATATTGGCTTAGGGAAAAAGATTCTCAAATGGCTGAAGTTTAAGATAGAATTTTTTTTAGAATCTCTTCTGTTCAGTTTAGGTGTAGGTTTAGCTATTTTTACTTTCTTGCTTATCGGGCTTGGCCTGGCAGGTCTTTTTAATAGATGGGTAGCCCATCTATTATTATTGTGGGCTTTCCTTTTCACTTATAAAGAGATAGAGGATGTTATCTCTCAGATAAAGGTTAAATTTAAAAGTATAACTTTATCAAGAATATCTTCTTTAGAAATCGTGCTATTTCTTATTCTATTCATTCAGATAATCTTTAACCTTTTTGGGGCATTGGTGCTTCCTTCCGGCTGGGATGCTTTAAGTGTACATTTAGTTATGCCCAAGGAGTGGGGGAGACTTCATCGCTTGATTAGAGTCCCTTACCTTAGATTTGGAGGTAATACCCCGTATAATATAGGTATTTTATATGGGATGGCTTTGCTTATTAAAGATGCTATCCTGGCAAAGCTTATTCATTTTTCTTTTGGTATTTTAACGGGGATAGGGGTTTATGCTTTAAGCAAAAGATATTTTTCTCATAGAGTAGGATTGTTAGCCTCAGTAATATTTTATACTGTGCCTATTGTAAGCTGGCAGTCTACCACAGCTTATGTTGATTTGGGATTCACTTTTTACGCCTTTTTAGCGGTCTACGCCTTTGTTAATTGGATTAATTCTAAAAGAAGAGGTTGGCTTTTTATCTCTGCAGTAATAACTGGGTTATCCTTAGGCTCCAAATATACGGGATTTTTATGGATGGGAATTCTGTGTTTGGGGGTTCTTATCAATGATCTGTTTTTTAAAAAAGAAAAATTTATAGTTTTAGTTAAAAATTTTTCTCTATTTACTATTTTAGGAGGTTTAATTGGCTCTTTCTGGTATTTGAGAAGCGGACAATCAATTTTTAGGCTTTTGTATTACATATTAAAGGGAGGAATGTGGAGGAAAGCTTTTGCTATGACAGGAACAAAAGCAGCCGTTGATTTAGTGAGTAGTTCATT
>JAYEHT010000038.1:0-4587 GCA_034659655.1 Candidatus Aerophobota bacterium
TCAATTATTTATCTTTCCGAAGAATAATCCTCAACTCTCCTGTTAAGAATAGCTATCTCCTGAGTGAGCTTCTTAACCTGGGTTGTTAAAGTAGAAACCTTTACTGAAAAATATAGGTTAATCAACACCAGAAAAAAGATACCCAGGAAAAAGAGTACAGATGCAGGCAAAGCCGCTCCTACCAGATGAGCTATAAACAGCAATAAATCATACCATACAGCTAAAATGAGAATGATTACACCGGTTAACATCCAGAGCCAGGAGTATTCCTCTCTTAATTTCTTTCGACGAACAAGCTCAAAAATAATAATGAGAAGCCCGACGCTCAACGAAATAGCCATTATCTTTTGTCTAAGAGGCATCTTATCTCCTCCTTTTAATCCTGCTTTTTTTTAGTCCTTTAGTCCTGCAGTCTTAGTTTTTCTTTCTCAATTCTTAATCCTGTATTTTCCCCTCTATTGCTTTAATCCTTAAACTGAAGAAAGGTCAAAAACAGGCGTTTTGATTTTCTTCTGAGGAGTCTGTTTGCTCCAGATAATCTTTTGTAATCGCTCTACAATTTTGGGATCAAATAATTTCTCCCCACATTGTTGACAAACTCTCGCAGGAACATTTTCTACAATAATCCAGTGGCCCTCATAAAAAAGAATATAACTAATTAACTTTTTTTCAACTTTTCCTCCACATAAATCACACCTCATATTTACCGCCTCCTCTTTTTAAAATCTATCCATTCTTCTGTATCAGGTTCATATACCGTAATAATTTTAATCTTCGATTATTTCACCGTTCTCAACCGCTTCCAAAATCTCCTTGCGAGTAATATGCCTTAAAATACTTTGATCAACAGCATGGAGACTATATTCATAACGATTTTCCCTAAATGCTTTCTTTATCCTCTTAATCATTCTCTTTTCTTAAGTAATACTAAACTGGTGGCTAAATATCCGCCTTCTTTTAATGGTTCGATTTTATCTTAATAGGAACCGGATATTCAGAGATATTAGTTCCCCTCCATCTTATCCTGCAATATATTCAAAGCGGGAATATTCTCTTTTGCCGGCCAATATCTCTTTTGCTCTAAAGATATAATCCTCCAGTCTTGGATTATACATCTCACCGATAGCATTCCACTTCTTTAGAGCCTTTTTAATCCTGCCAGTGTTTGCCAGAGCTATCCCCCAATAGTAATAAAGGTCAGAATCGTCTTTTCGCTTCTCATAGCTCATCTCAAAAAACTTTAATGCTAATTTGTGTTTTCCCAATCGCCCCAATATCAGCCCAACTCTGATGCAATCACGGTAAAAGAAGGGGCGCTGTTTTGAGAGCAAGCTAATATCTGCCTCCATTTTATCCAAAAGAGTTAGCTCTCGGTAAATAACAGCTCTATTTACAAGGGCAAGAGCATCCTCTGGTTCCTCTTTTAAAATTTTATTGAAACATTCCAAAGCCCGCTCATAATCCTTTAAATCTAAGTAACACAAACCCAAATCATTAATAGAAGCCTTATGATCCGGCCTATTCTGTAAAACTATCTTATAGAGCTTAATAGCTTGAAGGTAGTTTTTCTCAAATAAAAATTTCTTGGCTCTATCAAAAACTTTACGAATTCTTTGGTCTTCCTCAATTGATAACTTCGTTTCAGAAAGCTTTCCTTCAGAAAGTTTCCCCGGGATCTCTTTAATTAATCTCCTTGTCTTTTCTGCTTCTTTATGATCAGGAGCTAATTTTAGGAATCTCTTTAGATATTTTATTCCTTCGGTTAATCTTCCAGTCCAGATTAGCCCCAGGCCATAATTATAGTTGTATGTTGGGTCATCGGGCTTAATTTCATAGGCTTTTTTAAAGGCAAGGGTTGCTTTAATTAGTTCGCCATCCTTTTCCAGACAACTGGCTAACAGCATCCATGCTTCATCATCTTCTGGATTTATTTCAAGACATTGATTTAAATAGCCCTGGGCAATGGTATATCTTTGACCTTCGTAGGCTTCTATAGCTAAGTCGTAGTATTTATCAGCTTTTTGAATTAATCTTTCTCTGTTAAGCATCTTTACTTGTTGATCGCCACCCAAAATTGACCCGTCTTCGCCATTGAATTTTGACCCACTCCTATTTTTTCAAATAATGCTCTTTTGTCAAGCGCCCTATAGCTGTTTTTAACGACCAAATCTCTCAAAACAATTTGTTAATCGATATTATAGAAGTTCAAATAGGGATCTATTTAAACCCCTTAAATTTTTAAGGTGATAAAAAAACATAGATAAGGAAAAAAGTGATCTTAGAACACCCTTTATAAGCTCTTATAAACATTTTTTATCATGACTCTTACTCAACTCATCAAAAGGTGAAGTCTTGATAGAGCATCAAGCTTTTTCCCGGTAGTACTATCAACTAAAGAGGCATAAAGATATCCTCCGAGATCATCTGCACTTTGGAATAGAACTCTATATCGCGCCATACAGCCTTTACCCCTATTCTTTTGTTCTTGGCCAGTAAAGCTTACAAGTTAAACTATCCACCACACAGGTAAAAAATGAATATTACCTTTCTTATAATAGGAGCCAGGATAAACCACATACCCCTCTTTTATCTTATAAAAATCCATAAATGCGTAGAGTGCGCGAGTCGTCTTACCAACCATATTCACCTCTATAGGATAAAACTTTCCTCCTCTTTCCAGAATGAAATCTACCTCTGCTTTATTCTGAGTGCGCCAGAAATGGATATCTTCTATAGATTTTATCCCCTTTTTAAGTCCTGAAAAAACCATGTTCTCCAACAATGCCCCAATGTCCTGCCTTTCAAAACTCATATTAAGATCTCCTACTATATAATTGCGTAATCCGTTGTCAGAAAAATATATCCTGGGACTTTTGATTACTTCTTTCTTTTTATTAGTAAAATACGGAGAAATTAGATCTATGATGTAAGTATTTTCTAACATAGAAATATATTGAGAAATTAAATAGCGAGATACAGCTGATACTGTAGATAGCGAAGAAAGACTTAAAAGATTGCCTACATTTATGGCGAGTAGTTTTATCATCTTATTGAATTTTGCAATATCTTCTATATGAAAAAGGCTGTATATATCTTTAAATACATAAGAGGTAACTATCTCTTCTAAGAATTTTCTCTTCTTTTCTAAATCAGAAACAAGAACTATCCTGGGATAACCCCCAAAGATAAGAAATTCTTTAAATTCTTCTCTGTATTCCTCAGCAAAAAACCTTGTTTCATCTTCCGCTATATTAGATTCAAAGGGGTCTCCTGGTAAAAGCTTGGCTAATTTTCCCTTCTCTTTAAAGATAAGAAATTCATGGAAGCTTAAGGGATGGAGACGAAAAATCAACTTTCTTCCCACCAGACTCTCCTTAAACTTCCTCTTTATCTCTAAACTGGAAGAACCACTTATAATCAATTTTATCCTTTGGGAATAATGGTCAACCAGAATTTTAATAAACTTTGCTGGTTCCGAAAGATAGTGTATTTCATCTATAAAAACTACACTTCGTTTATCAACCTTTGCCCCAATAATCTCCAAATAATGTAAGAACTCCTCAACTGGCATCTCCACTTTCTCTAAATCCTCAGGTCTTTCCAGATCAAAGTAAAAACAAGGGTATTCTTTCTCTATCCTTGCTCTTATAAGTTGCAATAGAGAAGTTTTGCCTACCTGTCTTGCTCCCAGAATAATAATTGCTTCCCTCTCAGAGAAATACTTTAAAACCTCCTTTTCTAATAACCGAGGATATAACATTTATTTCTCTCCAAATTTTTTCCAGATTTTTCTAAACTATATTACAATTAACCAGGTTATTTGTCAAATCATTTTATCTCTCAATTTAGGGTAGATTTTACAGAGAAAATGATTGGTTAAAGGTAAGCTTACCTTAGATGCCCTTGCTATCTAACGGGGTAAAGTATTGTATTAACTTGTCTGCCTCTTCTCCAAATAAGAAGTTTATCCCTTTCTACTTTTTTGAAGAATAATCCTCAACTCTCCTGTTAAGAATAGCTATCTCCTGAGCAAGCTTCTCAACCTGAGTTGTTAAAGTAGAAACCTTTACTGAAAAATATAGGTTAATCAACACCAGAAAAAAGATACCCAGGAAAAAGAGATATTTTCTAATTCTGCCTCTATAAGACTTATCATTTGCTTCTTCTCATCCTGTTCTCTTTGCATATAAACACCTCCCCTCAGAACTTACTCCCTTGCGGAAGCTTTCTGGCATATCCTCATAGGCTTTTATATCCAGATTAAATTCACTTAATCTTAGACAATAACCATAAGCTTTAAGATATTTGTCCCCAAGACCTTTAACTGCTAAATCAATATCAGAAGTCACATCAAAAAATACTTCCTTAACTAAACTTCCATAAAGAATAACCTCATCGGCTCCAAACTGCTCTCCTAAAATGCGAGCTATGTACTCGGCATTCTTTAAAGCTTCATTTTTTATAGATTAACATTGAAAATTGACCCCTTATCACCACTGAAAATTGACCCCCCTGGGTAAAATGATATTCTCCTGGAAAAGAAAAATTCCAGGAGGTGAAAGGGGAATGATCATAATGGAAAAGTGG
>JAYEHT010000039.1:0-6172 GCA_034659655.1 Candidatus Aerophobota bacterium
ATTAACGTAAGAAAAGATTCTTTTATTATTTTGATTTCAGAGGATATTAAAGGAGAAGGAATAGAGAAACTTAAGAGTGAGTATAAAGTAAAATTTTATCCTACCATGGTAGATAGTAAATATCTAACAAGGTTTACTAAAAAATTCAAAAGAAGTTACAATTATGGAAGCTAATTATATCTGTCCAAAATGCCATAAAAGAACTCGGATAGATAAGGAGACCTATTACAAATGCGAATGTGGTGGTGCTTTTGAATTGGAAAAAATTATTAAGAAATTACCCGTTGAGAATTTGAGAGATAGGATAGGGTCTATTTGGCGGTATAGAGAGGCGATTCCCATTGAGAATGATAACAATATTGTTTCATTGGGCGAGGGAATAACTCCCTTAATACAGGAGAATATATCTGGTAAAAGAGTTCTCCTGAAGTTAGATTACTTATTTCCCACCGGTTCTTATAAGGATAGAGGTGCAAGTGTATTGGTAAGTAAAATGAAAGAGTTGGGTGTTAGAACTGCGATAGAAGATTCTTCTGGTAATGCTGGTGCAGCAATTGCAGCATATTGTGCAAAAGCAGGGGTTAGCTGTGAAATATTCTGCCCCGAGGGCTCTTCTGAGGAGAAGCTCATTCAAATAAGTTCCTATGGAGCAAAGGTTGTTAGAATTCCTGGCTCAAGGGAAGAGACTGCAATAGCTGTTAAGAAAAGATTAAAAGAGCTTTTTTATGCTTCTCATAACTGGAATCCTTATTTTCTTGAGGGAACGAAAACTGTATTTTATGAGATCTGCGAACAACTGCACTGGAAAACTCCTGATTCAATTATTATTCCTGTTGGGTACGGAAGTATCATTTTGGGAATTGCAATTGGTATAAGAGAATTGAAAAATATGGGAGTAATTGATAAAATACCCAGATTAATTGCTGTACAATCAGAGGCTTGTTCGCCAATATACAAAGCTTTTATAGAGGGAAAAGACGAAGTTACTCCATTATATAACTGCAAACATACTTACGCAGAAGGAATTGCTTGTGCAAATCCTGTTCGAGGAGGAGAAATTTTAAAAATAGTAAGAGAAACAGATGGAGAAATAGTGGCTGTTTCAGAAAAAGAGATTATAGAGGGTGTAAAAGTATTGCTTCGTAAAGGTATATATGTTGAACCAACATCAGCAGTAATCGTTGGCGGTTTAGCAAAATCAGCTAAAGTGAAAAAGGAAGAGGTTAATACAGCGATATTAACAGGAAGTGGTTTGAAGTCAACAGTGCATTATTAACAGAAAAAGATTTGTCCATACAGTGAATAAAAAGGTAAAAGAAAGAGGAGAGAATAAAAAGAAGTGTGAGATATCTAAAATAAGCGGGAGTAGAGCGAGTATTCACCGGTCACTGCAGGGGACTTAAAGCTGAAGCTGAATTTCTGAAGGAGTTTGGAGGAAGATTTGAGAAGTTACAGAGGGGTAAAATTATTGAATTATAGTTTTTGTAAATAAAAAAGATGTAATAGTATGAAGAAAATTGGAATTATTGGAGGAATGGGCCCGGAAGCAACTGTAGATTTGTTTCATAAAATAGTAAAGAATACTCCTGTAAAAGAGGACCAGGAACATATACACTTAATAATTGATAATTATCCTCAGATTCCCGATAGATCTCTTTTTTTACTCGGGAGGGGAGAGAATCCACTTCCTTTCCTCTTGAAATCTGGAAAACTTCTCCAAGAAGATGGAGTAGATGCGCTGTGTATGCCATGTAACACAGCACACTACTTTATTGAAGATTTGAGAAAAAATCTTTCTATTCCATTTATAAGCATAGTGGAGAGCGCGCTGAAAGAAATTAAAAATAGATTTTCCGCAGCAAGGAGAATTGGACTTCTTGCAACGACGGGGACAATAAACGGGAAAGTATATCATAAAGTCTTTGAAAAGGAAGGATATTTAATTGTTACCCCAGATAGTTCAAATGAAGAAATTCTTATGGATGCAATTTTTGGAGAGAAAGGAATAAAGGCAGGCATAATTCAGGAAAATACGGTGCTTGTGAAGAAAGTTATAGAGCATTTAAAAGGGAAGGAGATAGATTTAATTATTGTTGCTTGCACAGAAATTCCCTTGGTTCTACCATATTTCAAGGAAGATGTCCCCATTATTGATGCTACTAACTGTCTTGCTAAAGAGGTAGTGAGGTTTTATTTTCAGAAATGAGTAATTATGAACCGCTTTTAACTCAACCTCCGGGTTTGATGCGAAATATTGACACCCTATTTTTCTTTTGATATAGTTATATTCATAGCGGGGAAGGGAGGGTTAAGAGATTAAAAGAGTTAGGGAAATAGAAATAGAAGAAGAGCGTCCTTCCTGGGATGAGTATTTTATGCACATCACCAGATTGATTGCTACGCGCTCTACCTGCCTGAGAAGAAAAGTAGGGGCTTTATTAGTTAAAGATAAGAGGATTCTTTCTACAGGTTACAATGGTGCTCCTTCCGGCCTGCCACATTGTGCCGAAGTAGGATGTTTGAGAGATAGGTTGGGAATCCCGGCCGGACAACGCCAGGAGATATGCCGTGGTTTACACGCAGAACAGAACGCCATAATCCAGGCCGCTTTGCATGGAGTAAGCATTAAGGGAGCCGTTCTTTATTGCACCCACCAACCCTGCATAACCTGTGCTAAAATGATTATCAATGCAGGAATAAAAAGGATTGTTTTCGAGGGCGATTATCCAGATGAATTGGCTTCTCGTATGCTCAAGGAAGCGAGGGTAAAGTTGATTAAATGGGGAGAAGAGAATGCCTGAGAATACCCTGAGGAAAATAGAAGAGGTGGAGAAAAAGGTGGAGAAAGAGATAGAGAATGCCAAGAAAGAGAAAGAGAGATTAATAGAGAATGCCAAGAAAGAGAAAGAGAGAATTATCAATAGAGCTATAAAAGAAGGTGAAAAAGAGGGAAAAGAACTAAAGGAGGAATTGTTAAAAGAAGCAGGAGACCAGACATCCAAAATCAAAAAAGTATTCAATAAAGAGAAGGAAAAGATTAAAGAAAAGAAAGTAGAGAAAACAAAAGAGACGGTAGAATTCATCATAGAAAAGGCAAAAGAGTTGTGGGTATAAACCCTGTTAGATAGTTATCTAACAGGGTAAACCCTTAACTGCAAAAAGAGGTTACAGATGGCTGTATGTGAGATGAGGAAAGTATATTTCATTGGAGAAAAATCTCTTCGGGATTCTGTGGTAAGAAAACTGAGAGGTCTATCCCTTTTTCAACCCAGCGAGTTAAAGGAGAAATTAAATCCCTCTCTTAAAAGACCAACAATAGAGGCGAAGAGGATAGAAGAAAATTTATCCAAACTCAGCTGGGCTATCGATTACTTAAAGCAGTTTGATGAAAAAGGAGCTATTCTCTCTTTTTTCCCCAGCAAAGCAGTAGTGAAAAAAGAAAAGTTCCTTAATTGGATAGATGGTTTTAGTTGGGAAAAGACCTGCAAAAAATGTCGAGAATTTAAGGAAAGACTTGAGAATCTTACTAGAGAGAGAGAAACCCTTGAAGAACGTCATTCTCTTTTTTCTCCCTGGAAAAATCTTCCCCTTTCATTAGAAAAATTACAGCAGACAAAGTATCTTATCTATTGGTTAGGGAAAGCTCCCCATCAAAGCAAAGAAAACCTCCATGAAAGAATAAAAAATATAGAGGGAGTTTATCTGCAAATTGTTAAAGAAGAAGCAAAGAATATACATTTTTTGATTGTCTTCTTAAAGGAACAACGAGAAAAGGTAGAGCTCATTTTCCAGGAATTAAGAATAGAAAAGATTACATTTTTTGAGAAGGAGACTATCAGTGAAAAATTAGAGGGGATTAATAAAAGAGTTAAAGAGATAGATAATGAAGCCGGTAAGATAAAGGAAAAATTAAGAGAGATAAACAGGGAAAATATTAAATTGATGTCCCTCTATGATTATTTTTCTAATATTCTTAATGAGAAAAAAGTAGGCGGATATTCACGTTTCACCTCTTTTACTTTTGTTTTGGAAGGTTGGGTAAAGAAGGAGGATGTTCAAAAGCTATTCAGGGAATTCAAAAATTACTCATCCCTGGAGATAATAGCGCAAAAACCGGAAGAAAAAGAGGAGAAAGGCATTCCCGTAGCCTTATCCAATAAACACCTTTTTAAGTCCTTTGAGTTGGTGACAGAGCTTTACGGGATCCCCCGCTATCTTGAAATTGATCCTACTCCTTTCTTAACCCCCTTTTTTGCTTTATTCCTCGCTGTCTGTCTTACAGATGGTGGTTATGGAATTATTCTCGCCCTATTGGCTTATCTTGTCCCTAAAAAATTTGAAGTGGGTGAGGGAGGGAAAAAACTCTTTTCTATTCTTTTTGTAAGTGGCCTGGTAACCATTGGCATAGGGATAATTACCGGGGGTATTTTTGGTGTCGAAATAGCTACCTTTCCCTCCTTTTTATCCCCTCTTAAACGATTGACTTTATTTAATCCTCTAAAACAACCCTTAGTTTTTCTTTTAATTACATTAGCTGTAGGAGTTATCCATCTTTTAACAGGGATAATCCTGGAATTTTGGGAAAACGTAAGAAGAGGAGAGATAATCTCGGCTATTCTTGATCAGGCCTCCTGGATTATACTCATTATAGGAGCAATTCTTTTTGGAGTGGGCAAGATAAAAGTCCTTGGCAGCGTTTTTACCACCTTCGGCTTAATAATGTTCTTATTGGGCATAGGAACCTTATTTTTCTTTTCTGGCAGGAAGAGTAAGAGTTTCTTAGCCAGATTTGGCAAGGGAGCTTTTGAGCTTTACGGATTAATTCAATTGTTTGGAGATGTTCTCTCCTATACTCGCCTTTTAGCTCTGGGTCTGGCTACCAGCGTAATAGCTACTGCAGTAAACACTATAGCCAGAATGTCTTCAGGTATTCCTTTAATAGGCCCTGTCCTTATGATTGTAATTTTAATAGGGGGCCATTTAGGGAATATAGGAATAAACTGTCTTTCCGGGTTTATTCATACAGCCCGTCTGCAGTTTGTGGAGTTTTTTGGTAAATTTTATGAAGGGGGAGGAAAGAGTTTTACTCCCTTCAGGCAAGAAGGAAAATATACATTAATAAAATAATAAGGAGAACTCTTTGCAAGAGTTTATATTTCATCTTCCTACAAAGGTCTACTTTGGTTCTCAAACACTAAAAAAATTAGGAAAAGAAGCTGAAAAATTAGGGAAGAAGGCTTTAATAGTTACTGGCAGAAATTTTGCTCGAAAAACAGGGATTTTAAAAAAAGTAGATGATTTATTGAAAAAGGCAGGGGTAGAAGCAGCCCTTTTTGAGGAAGTAGAGCCCAATCCATCCCTGAAGACAGTGGAGGAAGGGACCGATTTATCTAAAAGAGAAGGGTCTGATGTAATAATAGGGCTGGGAGGGGGAAGCGCTATGGATACAGCAAAGGGAATAGCCGTGCTGGCAACTAATCCGGAGCCTTTGACTTCTTATCTTGGAAGAGACAGGGTAAAAAAACCTCCTCTACCCATAATAGCTATTCCCACCACGGCGGGAACAGGAAGTGAGGTAACCCCTTACGCTACTTTTATCAACAACGAGAAAACCCCCCCAAGAAAAGAGATAATTACGGACCGCCTTATTTTACCTACGGTAGCTCTGGTTGATCCCCAGCTTACCCTGTCCTTACCCTTATCGGTTACCGCTGATTCAGGAGTAGATGCTCTTTCCCAGGCTATCGAGAGCTATATCTCCAAAAAATCTCAACCTTTATCTGAAATTTTTGCCTTAAAAGCGGTAGAACTCCTCGCCCAGTATCTACCCGAAGTTATGAGAAATCCGGAGGATTTGGAGTTCCGTTCGTTTTGCTTGTATGCTTCTCTTTTAGGGGGAATAGCTATTGCTCATACAGGAACAGTCATCGCGCATGGAATGAGCTATAGATTAACATCGGAATTCGGCGTTGTTCATGGAAGAGCTGTAGGAGTTCTTCTTCCCTGGGTATGTGATTTTAATCTTAGTGGTAATTATCTTAAATTTTCTTCCCTGGCCAGAGCCTTAGGAGAGAAAGCGGAAAATTTAAGTGAGGAGGAGATGGCTAAGAAATCTATTGAGAAAATCAGAGAGCTTCTTTTGCAGGTAGGAATGCCTCAAAATTTAAAAGAG
>JAYEHT010000039.1:6272-22458 GCA_034659655.1 Candidatus Aerophobota bacterium
TTCTTCCCTGGCCAGAGCCTTAGGAGAGAAAGCGGAAAATTTAAGTGAGGAGGAGATGGCTAAGAAATCTATTGAGAAAATCAGAGAGCTTCTTTTGCAGGTAGGAATGCCTCAAAATTTAAAAGAGAAACAGATAAAAGAGGGAAAAATAGAGGAGTTTGCTGAAGAGATGATGGAAAACAGAAGAAAGATATTAGCCAACCCTCGTCTGCCTACTTTAAGTGATCTTGTAGAGATATATAAAAAAGCTCTCTGGGAAAATCATTAAAGGAGAAAAAAATGTGTGGAATTGTAGGATATGTAGGAGATAAGTTTATAGATTCTTTGCTTATAGCAGGTTTAGAGAGATTAGAGTATAGAGGCTGCGATTCAGCAGGTATTGCCACCTTAAATAAAGGAAAATTGGGGATAAGAAAAAATGCCGGGAAAATACAATTATTAAAAGAGAAGCTGAAAGGATCTCCTCTAGGAGGGGAACTTGGAATTGGACATACACGTTGGGCTACCCATGGAGAGCCTACTACAGAAAATGCTCATCCTCATGTTGACTGCAAAAAGAGTATAGCTGTGGTTCACAACGGAATCATTGAAAATCATATAGAGATTCAAAAAGAGTTAACCGAAGAGGGTCACATTTTTACTACAGAGACCGATACCGAGGTTATCCCTCACTTGATAGAAAAATATATGGAGGGAGACTTAAAGACCGCTGTTCAAAAAGTGTTAGGAAAATTGAGGGGTAGCTATGCTCTGGCTATTATAAGTGAAGAAGACCCTGATAAAATAGTGGTTACTAAAAAAGACAGCTCGTTAATTATTGGGATAGGAGAAGATGAAAACTTTGTCGCTTCTGATATTTCCGCTATCTCAAATTTAACCTCAAATGTGATATTTTTAGAAGATGGCGAGATAGGTGTAATAGAAAAAGAGAAAATTGAGATATTTGACAGAGAGGCTAAACCTTTAAAAAAAGAGATAAGAAAACTGGAATGGCAGTTAGGGAAGGGTGCTCGAAAGAATGGGTATGAGCATTTTATGCTTAAGGAGATATACGAGCAGCCGCGTATCATTAGAGGCATTCTTAAACGTCGAGTCTTTGAAAATAAAAGAGGAGTTTGCTTTGAAAATATAGGTATAACTTCGGAAAAGCTTCTTAAAGTAAATAGACTTGTTATCCAGGCCTGTGGAACCTCATGGCATGCAGGATTGGTGGGAAAGTATTTTTTAGAAAAGAACCTGCGTCTTCACACAGAAGTTGATTTTTCTTCCGAGTTCAGATATCGCAACCCTATAGCCGGTGGTGATACTTTAGTTATGGCTATCTCTCAATCAGGAGAGACGGCGGATACCTTAGCCGGAATAAGACTGGCTAAGAGTAAATTTATTCAGGTTTTATCCCTCTGTAATACTTTAGAAAGTACGATAGACCGGGAATCGGATGGAACAATCTACCTTCATGCTGGTACGGAGATAGGAGTAGCTTCTACTAAAGCTTACACTGCAGAATTGTTAGCTATTTTTCTCTTTACTATCCACTGGGGGAGAATAAAAGAGTGTATCTCCGAAGAAGAAGCAAAAAATATGATAAAAGAGCTGGGAAGGGTTCCATCTTTGATGAAAAAGATGTTGGATAATCAAAAAAGTATTGTTGAGTGTGCAGAAAAGTATTATCAATGTTCCAATTTTCTTTTCCTGGGAAGAGGTTTTAATTATCCCACAGCTTTAGAAGGCGCATTAAAACTTAAAGAAATTTCTTATATCCATGCCGAAGGATATGCAGCAGGAGAGATGAAGCATGGTCCCATTGCTTTAATAGATGAGAACCTGCCTGTGGTATGTATAATCCCTAAAGATTCAGTTTATGAGAAGATGCTAACCAATCTCCGTGAAATAAAAGCAAGGAGAGGAAAAGTTATTGCCATTGCTACAGAAGGAGACGAGAGGATTAAGGGATATGTAGACAATGTAATCTTCATCCCTCAAATTAAAGAGGAATTTTCCTCTATTTTAACTGTTCTTCCTCTCCAGCTCCTTGCTTACTACATAGCTATTAAAAAGGGGTGCAATGTAGACCAACCAAGAAACTTAGCCAAAAGCGTAACTGTGGAGTAAAGTAGGGGAATTTCCTATGGCCGTTTATTATTTGCTCTGATTATGTGGGTAGGATTATGAGGGTAGGGGAGGCTTTAGCCTCCCTGGTTTCCCTGCTTTGATAAAGAAGCAAAGGGGGTGTATTTTGCATAATAGACTGTCGATACAGCAATTTCCAGAAGTCTTAGAGAAATTGAGGCCAAGGCTAAAAGCAATTGCTTTTAACCTTACAAATAATAGGGCGGAGCAAGAGGACCTTGTGCAGGAGATGCAGATTTTTTTATGGGAAAATAAAAAGAAAATTAAGAACAAAACATTATCTTATATTTTAAGAGGTTGCTATCTTTGGGGCAAAGATTACCTTAAACAGGGCAAAAGCATTGATAGTAAAAAAAGAGGTTCTGTTACTGTAATGAGCATATATTCTATCAATAAAGGCGAAGAAATCGCCTTCAATATTCCGGATAGGTCTCCAGACCCTTACAAGATAGTGATAACAGAGGATTTAAAAAAGATTATCGGAAAAAGAATGGATTCAAAATTAAAAGAGACTTACGAGTTGCTATTAGAAGAATATACTTTAGGTGAGATTGCAGAGAAATTGAGTTTAAGTTATGAGGCAGTGAGACTTCGAGTGAGGAAGATAAGAAGAATAAGCAGAGATTTTTTAAGGAAAAAACTTGTCTTTTCGAGGAGTTTTTTCTTTTTATAATAAGTGGGTTACCCAGTTACTCAATTATCCAAAAGAGGAAAATATGGCATTTGAAGAAATCAGTCCTATTCGTTTATATGAGAGTGTAATAAAGCAGATTATGGATTTAATTAAAAACAGAGAATTAAAACCTGGAGATAAACTTCCTCCAGAAAGAGAGCTTGCGGAGAAGCTTTCTATTAGTAGAGGCTCTTTAAGAGAGGCCTTTAGAGTTTTAGAATCGAGAGGCTTAATCAAAAGCAGGCCCGGCGGAGGAAGGTTTATTCGAGAAATAAATAAAGATACTCTTATTAGCTCAGAAAATATTATTTTAAGCTTAGAAAAGTCTTCTATTCTGGAACTTTTAGAAGCAAGAGAGATTTTTGAGGTTAAAATTGCCGAGTTTGCTGCTCAAAGAGCTACCGCTGAAGATATAAGGATGATTGAGGAGGCTTTAAACAGAATGGGTGAGGAGGAAAGGGGGGAAGATAATGAGAGGACAGAATCGGATACAGAATTTCATTTGGCTATAGCAAGGGCATCTCGCAACTTTGTTTTCACCAATATAATACGACTGCACTTAGATTTATTGAAAGGAACTCGAGAAAGAACATGGCGCATACCGGGAAGACGAGATGAACAAAAGCAGGAACACAAAGCAATATTTCAGGCTATTAAAGAGCATAATAGTAAAAAAGCATCTGAAGCTATGTTA
Organism: Candidatus Aerophobota bacterium; assembly: GCA_034659655.1. Taxonomy (GTDB): domain Bacteria; phylum Aerophobota; class Aerophobia; order Aerophobales; family JAGGXI01; genus JAGGXI01. Next base: position 9,770 of record JAYEHT010000039.1, read on the forward strand.
AGGCATTTAAGGAATATAAGGAAAATTGTAGTGGGAATGTAGAAAATAAGGCTCACGTAGCTAAATTTGTGAAAAAATGAAGGGAAAGGCTAAAATAAGACCGGGAGGGAGGTGAGAAATAAGGACAAACAGGTCATTGGCTGCAAAAAATTTAGACATTGTTAGGAGGTATTTTTAAAATGAGCAGAAGTAAGGTAGTATTGGTAACAGTGTTAGTAGGGGTGGGTTTGTTATTCTCCTTATCAGGAGCAAGTGCCAAGCCTGGTGTCAAAAAGATCAAAGTTGGCGTTGTCTATCCTTTATCAGGAGCTATAGCTGATACAGGGGCTCGTTGTAAAGCAGCTATAGAAGCTGCCCTGGATTTGATTAATAACTCCCATCCGGAGATTGATCTTCCTATTGCGGCGAGTGAAGGTATTCCCAGTTTGAATGGTGCTAAGCTGGAGGCGATATTTGCAGACCATGAAGCCTCTCCAGAGATAGGGAAATCTGAAACAGAAAGGCTTATTACTCGAGAAGACGTGAAAGCTGCAATAGGCTGCTACAACAGTGCTGTTACTAAGCCGGCCAGTTTTGTGGCTGAGAGATACGGAATTCCATTCATATCTGGATGCTCAAGTTCGGCTGCTCTTACAGAACGGGGGTTAAAATATTTTTTCCGCTTAGCGGTTACGGATCAGATGGATACTAAGGCCTTTTTGGATGATCTTGATGAACTGCGAGAGGAGAAAGGTTATTCAATAAAAACCATTGGAGTTCTTTATGAAAATACAGAATTTGGCCAGCATGCAGCAATGAGCGTAAAAGAGGCCAATAAACAGCGCGACTATCAGTACAAGGTAGTCGCTGATGTCTCCTATCCATTTGGTGCTATTAACGTCGATAGTGCTGTAATGAAACTGAAGGAAGCAGATCCTGACGTCGTCATCGCAGCATCTCTACTGTCTGATTACATACTATTCGTGAAAACATTCAAAGATTATGGATGGGTACCTAAAGGGATGATATCTTTCTGTGGAGGGTTTCAAGACCCGAAATCCTTGGAGAGATTAGGAAAGGACGCTTGGTACTTCTCCGGTTCCTCTATTCTTCCCCCAGAATTGATCAAAAAAATACCCGTGCTTAATAAAGTTAACGAACTATATAAAAAGCATTCTCCTGGAGGAGTGGGTCTGGACGGGGTAATGTTGGAAATTTTCGAAGCTCCCATAGTATTGGCAGATGCCTTAAATAGAGCGGGGACAATTGATTCTGAGGCTTTAACGAAGGCTATAAGGGAAACCGATATCAAAACAGAACTTAACGTAGGTGGGGGGATAAAGTTCAATGAGAAGGGGCAAAATGTCTTAGCTAAATCGGCTACGGTTCAGGTACAAGAGGGTAAGTATGTAACGGTATTACCTCTTAAAGTAGCTACGGCTGATATCGTATGGCCTATTCCTGCTTGGTTAGAGAGGTAAAGTTAGTGGTGCAGGAAAGCTGATCCTGGGAGTTTCTCTCTTAGGGTCAGCTTTTATTTATCCAGGAGGCTAAAAATGATTCTTCAAATTCTTGTATCTGGTAGTATGATGGGATTAATTTACGCACTGGTTGCAGTTGGCTTAACACTTATCTGGGGTGTGATGGACATTATAAATTTCGCCCACGGAGATCTAATGATGTTGGGGATGTTTGTTTCATACTGGGCTTTTGTATTCTTTGGAATAGACCCTCTCGCCTCTATCCCCCTAAGCGCTATAGGTTTATTTCTCCTTGGAATGCTTCTATATAAACTGATTATCAAACGCATTATCGATGCTCCACTTATTACCGCACTTCTGGCCACCTATGGAATATCTCTGGTTCTTAAAAACTTAGCTTTGCTTTTTTTTGGGCCTGATTACAGGACGATTAAAAATCCTCTATTGGAAGGGAGTTGGAGGCTTGGCGGTTTGTATGTGAGCGTACCCAAAGCCATTGGAGCGATTATTAGCGTTCTTGTAATAGTTTTAATCTACTTTTTCATCAAAAAGAGTCAAACTGGCAGAGCTATACAAGCCATATCTATGGATCGCCAGGCAGCTCTGTTAGTGGGGGTTGATGTTGGACGCCTTTACACCATTACGTTTGGGATTGGAGCTGCCTGCACAGGAGTAGCTGGAGCAATTCTTTCTAACTTTTTTACAATCTCTCCTGAGTCCGGATCGACATATGTGCTCTTATCCTTTGTAATCGTAGCTTTGGGCGGATTCGGGAGTATAACCGGAGCCCTGAGTGCAGGAGTTTTAATAGGAATAGCTGCAACATTGGGGGGGTTCTATATAAGCCCTGCGTTCAAATTTGCTATTATATTTGCAGCTTATCTGGTTGTAGTGATGATAAGGCCAGAAAAAGGATTATTTGGGTGGTAAAATATGAATAGAGTAAAAGCGATACCAAAATGGACTTGGTTAATATTTCTGGTTGTGGTTTTCCTCATATTCCCTTTTTTCGTTAAGAAGGAGTTCTACCTCCACGTAATGATAATGACTTTTCTATTTGCTTTGCTTGCGGCATCCTGGAATATCCTGGGTGGTTTTACAGGATACGTATCTTTTGGTCATGCAGTTTTCTTCGGTCTTGGAGCTTATTCTGTGGCTGTCCTGGGGAAGAATTTTGCCGTTAACCCTTGGCTGGGAAGTATCACTGGAGCTCTGGTCGCTATCGGTCTTGCATCAATCATAGCATTTCCCAGTTTTCAAACAGGGTTACGTGCTCATTACTTTGCTATTGCTACCTGGGCTGTAGGAGAAGTTATAAGAGTTATTTTTATGAACTGGATGTATGTAGGAGGTGCAACAGGGATAATGATCCCTCTTACTGAGCCCTCTTTGCTTAATTATCAGTATCATACTAACAAAGTTCCTTACTATTATATTATATTTTCGTTCTTAGTCCTGGAAATAGTTTTAATTTACTTTATAACCAAAAGCAGATTTGGTTACTATCTTAGGGCCATAAAGGGGAATGAAGAAGCCGCTGAAAATATCGGTATAAATACTACTTTGTTCAAGCACCTGGCTTACTATCTAAGCGCTACCTTTGTTGCTATTGGTGGGGCTTTCTATGCTCAATATGAATTGTATTTTGATCCCCCAATGGTCTTCCATGTAGGAATCTCAATGAAAATGATTCTTCCTGCCATCTTAGGAGGCATTGGTACCATTTGCGGACCTATAATTGGAGCAGCTATTATGATTCCACTTGATCAGTTTCTCCGTGCCTATTTGGGAGGGATTGGAAGTGGAATCAACTTCATAATTTATGGGTTACTTGTATTAATTGTTGTAGTTTTTAAACCAAAGGGGATCTATGAGTTTATTGGAAACCTTTTTAAGAAAGGAAAGGGAGAGCAATGAGCAACGGGGGGAAAGAAAGTTTGCTTGAGGTAAGAAATTTAACAAAAAGATTTAGAGGGGTAATAGCAAACCAGGATATAAATATGGAAGTCAACTCAGGTGAGATCATTGGATTAATAGGACCGAATGGTGCAGGGAAAACTACACTTTTTAATATGATTACCGGAACGAGACCAAAGGGAGCTTCGCGCCTTCCGGATTCTGGAGCAGTCTATTTTAAGAGGGTTAAAATCACAGGGATGAAGCCAAATTCAATATGTAAACTTGGACTTGTCCGAACATTTCAACTTGTGAGGATATGGGAGGAGATGACGGTTCTTGAAAACGTTATGACAGGAGTTTTTAGGGCTATGAGATCAGCTCGAGAAGCTAGGAAAAAATCTGAAGACTTGCTTAAGTTTACCGGTTTGTATACGAAACTTGATTACTTAGGAAGCAGCTTAACGATAGCTGATAAAAAAAGACTGGAAATTACACGAGCATTAGGCACTAAACCAGATCTTTTATTGCTTGATGAACCTATGGCTGGCCTTACTACCACAGAAATAAATGAGGCATTAGAGTTGATTCGGCAAATCCATGACCAGGGCATAACAGTATTGCTGGTTGAGCATGTTATAGAGGCGGTGATGTCCATCGCTCATAGAGTTGTTGTTTTAGATAACGGACAAAAAATTGCTGATGATAGACCAGAAAAAGTCGCCAGAGATAAACGGGTAATAGAAGCTTATCTGGGAGAAGAATATCATGTTAAGAGTTAACAATATCGATGTATATTATAGGAAGGCTATAGTCTTAGAAGGGGTTTCCCTAGAGATAAGAGAAGGAGAAGTGGTAGCTCTGGTAGGAGCTAATGGTGCAGGCAAAACAACTATGCTGAAAACAATATCTGGTCTACTTAGCCCTAAATCCGGGAAAATCGAGTTTAAAGGACAAAGGATGGATGGTTACCCTCCTAATAAAATAGTGGAATTGGGTATATCTCAGGTACCGGAGGGCAGACATGTATTTGAAAAGCTGAGTGTTAAGGAAAACCTACTTCTCGGAGCTTACACTGTGCTCAAGAAAGGGTTAAATATTAAAGAATCATTAGATTGGATCTGTGAGCTTTTTCCTGTTTTGAAAGAGAAAGAAAAACAGCCGGCCGGGACGCTAAGTGGAGGAGAACAACAAATGTTGGTTATAGGGCGAGCTCTGATGTCCGAACCGAAGCTTCTTATGTTGGATGAACCTTCCCTCGGGTTGATGCCGACCTTTGTTAAGAAGGTCTTTGAGGCAATTGAAACAATCAATAATGAAGGGACAACTATTTTACTAGTTGAACAAAATGTGAAGAGAGCACTGGATATAGCCAAACAGGGTTATGTACTTCAAAACGGCAAAATGGTTATAAGCGGGGAAGCGGGTGAGCTACTGGAAACTGACGTAGTCCGAAAGGCTTATCTGGGACTATAGAGCTATGAAAATAGCCCCGAAGCTGTTCAGAGATGGTTAAAATTATATGGTTGAATGAATTCATTCTTTAGCCCTTCAAGCTTCAGAAGCATTTAATATTTCCATCTCCTATTCTTCTGTACTCATATGCTCTTTTATATTTCCGTTAGGTAGGAGACATCTGATAGACTTCACTCCAGTTGTCCTTGAAGGAAATTTCTAAAAAGTCAGAAGTCTCTGATTTCATAGATAAAAGTCCAAATTGTACAGATTAGATTATCAGAGAATTCTGGAGGTTTTATTATTAGGCCTCTTGAAATATAGACGAAGGTATTTTTATCTACATAAATCTTGTTTGGAAACCTTATCCATAAAACTAATTACATCGCTTTTTCCCAGAAAAAGGAGGGGAGATTATGAATAGTATATCCTATCATGAAAAAGTAGCAAGAAAACTAAAAATTGGCAGGGAATTTCTATATTTAACCCAGAAAGACTGCATTAATACGGGAATTACTGCTGATGAAGTTTTAAAGTTTGTGGAAGCAGCTTTAGCTGCTCATGGGCGTAAAGAAGTAGAGATGCCTGCTATAATTGGCATTCATCCTTTGCAAAATTCACTTTTCCATGCTATGCCTGCCTGGATGCCTGCTCAGAGCGCATGTGGCATAAAATGGATTAGCAGTTTTCCTGATAATGAAAAAAGGTTTAATTTACCTCGAACCACAGGTTTGTTGATTCTTAATGATTCTGAGTCAGGATTTCCCTTAGCTGTTATGGATGCTGTTTGGATTACGGCTAAAAGAACACCTGCTGTTACAGCTATTAGTGCAAAATTGTTAGGCAATCCTGATGCTGAAACTTTTGGAATGTTCGGTTGCGGTATGCAAGGTAGGGGACATATCAGATTTTTACCCACGGTTATGCCTGACTTGAAGAAGATATATGTTTTCGACATTCTCGAAGAAGCTATGGATAGTTTAATTGCAGAATTACAACCTGAGATGAAAGCGAAAATCTTAAAGGCTAGATCTTACGAAGACTTAGTAAAGAGTTGTGAAACTGTAGCTTCCGCAACGGCTATCCTGGCGAAACCTGATCCTCAAGTTCGTGACAGCTGGATAAGTGAAGGGCAAACTATCTTAATTTGTGACCTGGATTCTTTCTGGGAATTAGATATTATGAATCGTGCCGACAAGTTTATTTTTGACAGTCAAGAAGAACACATAAATCTTAAAAATTCAGGATATTACCCCAATGGTCTTCCCAAGAAAATCTACGCAGAGTTGGGTGAGATTGTAGCTGGACTTAAGCCCGGTCGTGAAGACAAAGATGAGTTAATCGTAGTCAATAATATAGGAATGGCTATCGAGGATGTAGCTTTAGGTAAAGCCGTCTTTGGTAATGCTTTAGAAAAAGGTATGGGTAAAAGATTACCTTTATAAAGTAAATTAAGCATATCCTCAAACTTAATGGGAGGGAGATAAATGACGAAGGTTTTAATTATCTATTATTCAAGGTCAGGGAATACTGAGAAGATGGCTCATCTTGTAGAGAAAGGAGTGAGGGAAGAAAAAGTAGAGGTTAAATCCAAAAGGGTGAAAGATATAAATTTAGATGAGCTTCTGGAAGCAGAGGGAATAATTCTTGGCTCTCCCACTTATTTTGGCTCTATGGCATCTTCTCTTAAAAAATTGATTGATGAGAGTGTTAAATATTATGGTAAATTTAAGGGTAAGGTGGGTGGAGCATTTACTTCCTGCCAGCGAGTCGGAGGAGGCGGTGAAACTACTCTGCAGAGTATTATAAATGCATTTCTAATTCACGGAATGATTGTTCAGGGAGAGGTTGAAGGTCATCATTACGGTCCGGTAGCAGTGGGAGCGCCAGATAAAATTGTCAGCGAGGAATGTAAAAATTTAGGGAAGAAGGTTGCCAGAATGGTCAAGCGTCTTTTTTCTTAATAGGAAGATAAAATAAAAAAGGAGTGAATTAATGAACAGCAAAGCTAAAACAGTTGAGGAGATGAGAAGAACACATAGAGTATTATCCACTTTTGATTTTGAACCGGGAAAAGTGGAGAAAGGTTATACTGATAAACGTTTATACATTAACCTTTCGGAAAATAGGATAGAGAAAAAATCTATTGCTCCCCAGGTAAAGGAGGTCTTTACCGGGGGCCGGGGCTATGGCTTATGGTATTTGTGGCAGGCGGTAACTCCCGATACTAAATGGAATGACCCGGAGAATGAGATAATTATGTGTACTGGCCCTATTTGTGGGATTACTCAATATGCTGGATGTGGCAAGACTCATGTAGTGAGCATATCTCCTGAAACCTGTAGCGTCAATGATAATAATTCTGGTGGTTACTTTGCTCCTTTTCTTAAGTTCTCTGGTTGGGACCTTCTGGAAATTCAGGGAAAGGCTAAAAGAGATGTAATAATATTTATTGACGGCAATAAAGGAAGAGTAACTATTGAAGAAGCTCCTTATGAGGCTATTGATACCTATCTTCTTACTGATGAGTTAACTGAGATGTATGCTGATGACAAAAAGGATAAAAGGAATATCAGTCTGGTTACTTCAGGAACAGGGGCCCAAAATACCAGCTTAGGTATGCTTAATATTAGTTGGTACGATGCATCTCGTAAACAGATCAGGATTAAGCAGGCAGCAAGGGGGGGCACGGGGACGATCTTTAGAGATAAAAAGATAAAGGCTCTTGTAATAAAATACAGAGGAGTAAAGGCTGATTCTAATAAAGTGGCTAATACAGACCTTATCAGGAAGGCAGGTCAAAGAATAAACAAAGAAATTTTAACTTTGGACCACTCTCAAGGTAGAATGAGAGAGATAGGGACTGTTCATTTAATAGATGCTATGCAGGAGCATGATTGTCTGCCTGTTTGCAATTTTAAATACGGTTCTCACCCTGACGCTCATAAAATTGAGTCCGAAGTTTGGCTACAAAAAGTAACTCAAAATAAGGCGGGCGACTCCTGCTGGATGGGATGCACTATGCGCTGCTCACATGGGATAGATAACTTTGAGCTAAAAACGGGCCCTTTAAAGGGACAAAAAGTTCTCGTAGATGGTCCAGAATATGAAGTTACTGCCGGATTTGGAGGAAACTGTGGTAGTTTTGACCCTGATTTTATTTTAGAAGCACATTTTTATTGTGATAATTATGGTTTAGATGCTATTGGGGTAAGCACTTGTATTGCCTTTTTAATGGAGTGTTATGAGAATGGTATAATCGATAAGGAGATTACAGATGGTTTAGAGCTCAACTTTGGCAATACTGATGCAGCACTGGAGTTAATCCACCAGATGTCTCGAGGCGAAGGATTCGGCAAAATAGCCGGTCAAGGAATCCGGAGATGCAAACAATTATTTAGAGAAAAGTATAATGCTGATGCAAAGTTTTTACAGGACATTGGTATGGAGTGTAAGGGAATGGAATTTTCCGAATATGTAACCAAAGAGACTTTAGCCCAACAGGGAGGGTATGGTTTAGCAAACAAAGGTCCCCAGCACGATGAGTCCTGGCTTATTTACATGGATCAGGTAAATAAGCAGATTCCCACCTTTGAGGATAAAGCAGAGGCACTCTACTATTTTCCGATATTTCGCACCTGGTTTTCTCTCGTAGGGCTTTGCAAACTACCCTGGAATGATATTGAACCGGCAAATAATCAGGAAAAATATCATGGTATAGAAGCAGCCAAAGTGCCTGAGCATGTAGAGAACTATTGTTGGCTCTTTGAAGGGGTTACTGGAAAACGACTTACTCCCGAGGGATTAATTCTTCAATCAGAAAGAGTATATAACTTCCAGCGCCTGTTTAATTTAAGGATGGGTTATGGTACAAGGAAAGATGATGCGATTCCATATCGTGCTATGGGTCCTGTGACAAAAGAGGAATACGAGTCCCGAAGGGAACGTTATGATACCCAGCTCAAAGAGCTCGTCGGCTTTAATCCTGAGGGAAAATTAACAGAGGAGAAAATGAAAGCCCTGCGGGCCTATAGAGAATCCCAATACCAAAAGCTCTGCGATGTCGTGTATAAGCGCCGGGGATGGGATTCCAATGGTGTGCCCACCCTGGAGACCATTAAAAGATTGAAGGTAGACTTTCCGGATATGGTTGAGCTGGTGGAAAAACCATTTACATAACATGACATCATAGGAGGAGGCAGTTATGGCAATGATAGGTGAAGTTGGCAGAAAGAAAACCTCATCAGATTGTTGGGTAAGACTTGAGCCTGCTAAGAGTGGAGGTGTTAAGATTAACCTGAAAAGCAAAGTAGACTCAATGTATGGAGAATCGATAACGAAACTGGCAAAAGAGATGATGAAATTCTTCAGGATTGATAATGCTTTACTTTATGTTGAAGATGGTGGCTCACTTCCTTTTGTCTTAACGGCAAGGATTGAGGCAGCGGTCAAAAAGTGTTTTCCTGAAAAGCGAGAGGAATTTCTTGCTGAAATCATCCCTCAGAATCTTTATCAGGTCAAGAGAGATAATTTTCGTCGCACGCGACTCTATGTCCCGGGAGATCAGCCAAGGTTAATAATTAATGCTGGTCTCTATAAGCCAGATAGTGTTATTCTGGATTTAGAAGACAGTGTGGCACCCGGGGAGAAAGAGTCAACCAGATTTATAGTGCGCAATGCCCTGCGTGAGGTCGATTTTTTTGGTGCAGAACGTATGGTGCGTATAAATCAATTGCCACTGGGACTTGATGATTTATCTTTTGTGGTTCCTCATAGAGTCCATACCATCCTCATTCCAAAATGTGAGGATGCTGATGAGGTCAAAAGGGTGGATGTTAGAATTCAGGAACTGCGGGCCCGGTATAAAGTTGAGAATGAGGTCTATCTGATGCCTATAGTGGAAAGTGCACTGGGAATAATTAATGCTTATAGAATTGCTACTGCTTCTCCAAATATTGTGGCTCTCACTATTGGACTTGAAGATTTTACTGCTGATATAGGTGCCGAGCGAACAAAAGGGGGAGAGGAGAGTTTCCTCGCTCGATTGCAAATAGTGCTTGCAGCAAGGGCAGCGGGCATACAGCCAATTGACAGTGTATTCTCTGATGTGGCAGATGAGGAAGGCTTAAGGAATAGCGTCCTGGAGTCAAAGAAACTCGGCTTTAAGGGAAAAGGATGTATTCATCCTGGCCAGATAAAGATTATTCACGAAAATTTTGCTCCTACTGGAGAGGAAATTGAGAAAGCAAAGCGTATTATTTTAGCCCTTGAAGATGCTCAAAGGAGAGGAACCGGGGTTGTGGCTTTGGGGAGCAAAATGATAGACCCACCTGTGGTGAAACGTGCACAAAGGACTCTGAGACTTGCTATCCTGAATGGCCAGATCCCCGAGAATTGGGAAGAAGTAGAAGAGACTAAAAAATGAGAGAGAGCTTAACATTTTCACCGAATCAGGAGGTGAGTGAAGATGAAGGGAAAAATTAATGCCGCAGGCAGATGGATACCTGAGGAGATAAATGGGACTTCTGTAACTCCTTTTCAGGGTGTAGGCAGATACATTCCCACCGCTAATAGAGCATCGCCTCCTATTCCCAGCTGTGCTAACTATCCTGAGGATGGCAATAAGGTGGTTGCGAGCTTGCGTGAGGCATTAAAGCGAGCGGGTATTCGTGATGGTATGACTGTCTCTACTCACCATCATTTTCGGAACGGGGATAAGGTAGCCAACATTCTTTTTGATACTATTGCAGAGATGGGAATAAAAGATATAAGATGGTTTCCCTCAGCTTCTTTTCCTTGTCATGCTCCTGTTATCAAACACCTTGAATCGGGAGTTGTGCACCACATTGAGGGTAGTATGAACGGTCCTTTAGGAGAGTTTTGCACGATGGGTAAAATGAGGGGTCAGGGTGTCCTTCGCTCACACGGCGGCAGGTATCGGGCTGTTCAGGATGGCCAGGTCCATATAGATATAGCAGTTATTGCTGCCCCTGCCGCTGACCCATTTGGTAATGCGAATGGTTTATATGGGAAGTCGGCATGCGGCTCGATTATGTTCGCTTTGGCAGACTCTCAGTATGCTGATAAAGTTATTATGGTAACAGATAACTTAGTTTCTTTTCCGTGTATACCCTGGCAAATTCAGGGAAATTATGTAGATTACGTAGTGATCATGGATGAGATTGGTGATCCCTCTAAGATTGTTTCAGGAACAACAGAGATAACCAGGAGTCCTGCCAGACTTTTAATTGCAGAGCTAACAGCACACTTTATTAAAGAATCAGGGATTATGAGGGATGGATTCTCTTTCCAGGCAGGTGCTGGAGGGACATCCCTGGCATTTGTAGTCTATTTAAAGGAGTTGATGAAGAAAGCAGGGGTTAAGGCAGGATGGGTTCGAGGTGGGAGCACAAAGTATTTAGTAGAGTTATTAGAGGAAGGCTTAACAAATGCAATTCTTGATGGACAGACATTTGATCTGGATGGAGTGAGGTCAATGAGAGAGAATCCCAATCATGTTTGGACCAGTCCATTTACAAGTTATAGTTATCATAGTAAGGGGCATTTTGCCTCGATGGTGGATACAGCCGTTCTTGGGGCAACCGAGATAGATGTAAATTTCAATGCCAATATAGTCACCCATTCAGATGGTATGCTTCTCCACGGCATTGGAGGCTGGCAGGATTGTCTCTTCCCTAAATGTACCATATTAGCTTTGCCATCTTTTCGTAGCCGCATTCCCATTATTGTTGACCGTGTAACTACACTATCCGGTCCTGGTGAGCTCATAGATGTTGTGGTAACAGAGAAAGGCATTGCTATCAATCCTCGGAGAAAAGACTTGTTAGAGGCTGTAAAGGGCTCTAATCTCCCTATCCGTCCAATTGAGGAGATAAAGGATGAAGCGGAGAAGATTTGTGGAGGCACCCCAGCTCCTCCAAAAGTGGATAAAGACAGGGTCGTAGCTGCAATTCAATGGGTTGATGGAACTGTAATAGATGTTGTATACCAGAAGATAGGTTAAAAAAAGAGAATTGACTATGAAGTATTGTAAATATATAGAATGAAGAGGAACAGAGATGAAAGGAGAATTGTTAGAGATTATTCCTGAATTTAATTTAATTGAAGATTTAAGATTAAGGGAGAAGACTTTAAAAGTCTGGGAGATTGCTCTTGAGGCAGGGGGTTGGGAGGTGAAAGACCTTGAGAGAATGCCCTTTACCCTTTTAATTGAATCTTGCCCTTGTACTATGCTTGAGCATATACGGGGAGTAACGAGAGTCTCTATTGAAGCGGAAAAAGCTCTTAAAAGCATTTATAAAGATAAAGTGAAAGTAAATAGAGATTATCTAATTTCCGGAGCACTCCTTCACGATATAGGAAAACTGTTAGAATACAGAGAAGAAAATGGAAAGTTTACCCAGAGCAGGTCCGGAAATCTCCTGCGCCATCCAATCTCCGGAGTAGGGCTCTGTTATAGTCAGGGTATACCTGAGGAGGTAATGCATATTATCGCTTCTCACTCCTGGGAAGGGGATCGTTCCAAACGGACTCCAGAGGCGGTTATTGTCCATCATGCTGATTTTATTAACTTTGAACAATTTAAATAAAGGGAGGGGGAGATGGGAAAGACCTTTGCAGAGAAGATTTTAGAGATTAAATCGGGAAAAGAGAGTGTGAGTTCAGGGGAGATTGTTACCGTTTCTCCGGATGTGGTGATGTCTCACGACAATACGGCGGCTATATCCAAGAAGTTCAAGCAGATTGGAGTTGATAAGGTAATGTATCCAGAAAGAATAGTGATTCCTCTGGACCATTGTGTTCCTGCAGCAACAGAAAAGTATGCTCTTAATCATAAACAGATAAGGGAATTTGTTC